>NZ_JBSFGS010000013.1:0-250473 GCF_053596675.1 Kitasatospora sp. NPDC001664 | reverse complement strand
GTTGGGTGGGCCAACTGCGCGTTTCACTGGGTGGGGGGGGTGGGACGGGGTGGGGGGGCTTTGGGGGGGGGGGGGGTGCGGTGGGGGGGGGGGGGGGCCGGCCCCCCCCCCCCCCACCGCCCTTTCCCGTGTCCGGGTGCGTCAGAAGCCCTCGCCCGGGAGGGTGAGGATCTCGGCGCCGTCGGCGGTGACCACCAGGGTGTGCTCGAACTGGGCGGTGCGCTTGCGGTCCTTGGTGACCACCGTCCAGCCGTCCTCCCAGATGTCGTAGTCGTAGGTGCCCAGGGTGAGCATCGGCTCGATGGTGAAGGTCATCCCGGGCTTGATCACCTCGGTGGCCCGCTCGCTGTCGTAGTGCGGGATGATCAGCCCGGAGTGGAACGAGGTGTTGATGCCGTGGCCGGTGAAGTCGCGGACCACGCCGTAGTCGAAGCGCTTGGCGTAGGACTCGATGACCCGGCCGATCACGTTGATCTGGCGGCCCGGCTTGACCGCCTTGATCGCCCGGTCGAGGGACTCGCGGGTGCGCTCGACCAGCAGGCGGGACTCCTCGTCCACGTCGCCGCAGAGGTAGGTGGCGTTGAGGTCGCCGTGCACCCCGTGGATGAAGGCGGTGGCGTCGATGTTGACGATGTCGCCGTCCTGCAGCACGGTCGAGTCCGGGATGCCGTGGCAGATCACCTCGTTGACGGAGGTACAGACCGACTTCGGGAAGCCCCGGTAGCCCAGGTCGGACGGGTAGGCGTCGTGGTCGCACATGTACTCGTGCGCGACCACGTCCAGCTGGTCGGTGGTCACCCCGGGGGCGATCAGCTTGGCCGCCTCGGCCATCGCCTCCGCCGCGATCCGCCCGGCGATCCGCATCTTCTCGATGGTCTCGGCGGTCTGCACCTCGGGGCCGGTGTACGGGGCCGGCTTCGGCTTGCCGACGTACTCCGGGCGCGGGATGTGCGCCGGGACCTTGCGGATGGGGGACTGGATGCCGGGTACGAGAGCCATGGCCGGAGTCTATCGGCCGTGGATCATCCGGCTCGGCTGTGCGTGCGAACCCGCCGCGCGGGTAGATGATCACCGTACGAGACCAGGAGGACGACATGCCGTTCGGGAAGAGCAAGCCCACCGGGAAGCCCGGTGAGTGGTTCTACTGCATCAAGCACAGCAAGGTCGAGGAGGGCCCGGAGTGCCCGGCCAAGGACCGCCTCGGCCCGTACGCCACCCCCGAGGAGGCGGCGCACGCGCTGGAGACGGCGGCCGAGCGGAACCGGGAGTGGAAGAACGACCCGGCGTGGAACGACGACGCCCAGCAGCAGCCGGGCAGCTGACGGGCCGTCAGGCCGCCAGCGCGTCGCGCTCGGCGGCCTGCGCCTCGTGCTGGGCCCGGACGGCGGCCACGTGCTCGTCGGTGCGGTCGTCGTAGCGCAGCAGCCGCGGCACCGCGGCGGTCAGGGCGACCACGCCGACCACGCAGGCCAGCCCGCCGGCCCAGACCGAGCCCCGGACGCCGATCGCGGTGGCCATGCCGCCGGCCCGGGCCTGGCCCAGCTGGGGGCCGACCGAGTAGCTGAGCAGCTCCACCCCGGCGAGCCGGCCGCGGAACTCGTCCGGGATCGACTGGTTCCAGATCGAGGACCGGGCCACGCCGCTGACCTGGTCGGCGCCGCCGGCCAGGGCCAGGCAGAGCAGCACCAGCCAGATGTTGCCGACCAGGCCGGCCAGCAGGATGGAGACGCCCCAGCCGAGCGCGGCCAGCACCAGCATCCGGCCGTGCCGGTGCACGTGCGAGGTCCAGCCGCCGGTGGCCGAGACCACCAGCGCACCGGCGGCGGTGGCCCCGTACATCAGGCCGAGCGCCCAGTCGGCCTTCAGGTCGGAGGCCCAGAAGGCGTAGATCGCGACCGGGAAGGCGAACAGCATCGCCACGATGTCGATCACGTAGGTGGAGAGCAGGTCCTTGCGTCCCCAGGCGTACTTGATGCCGTTGGCGATCGCGCTCAGCGAGGGCTTCTCCGCGCCGGTGGACGGCGGCACCGCCCGGATCTTGTAGAGCAGCACCAGCGAGGCCGCGAAGGTCAGCACGTCCAGCGCGTACGCGGTCTCCACCCCCGCGACCGCGACGATCACGCCGGCCAGTGCCGGGCCGGCCACCGAGGCGGCGTTGCGGTAGAGCGAGAGCAGGGTGAAGGCGGCGGGCAGCTGGTCGTGCGGGACGATCCGCGGGGTCATCGAGTCCAGCGCCGGGCGCTGCAGGCCGTCGGCGGCCGCGACCAGGGCAGCGACCAGGTAGATCGGCCAGAGCACCGGGCTCGGCAGCAGCGCGTTCAGCAGCAGCAGGCCGGAGAGCAGCAGCAGGCCGACCTCCGAGCAGAGCACCAGCTTGCGCCGGTCCAGCGCGTCGGCGAGGGCGCCGCCCCAGAGGCCGAAGACGATCAGCGGGACCAGCTCGACCGCGCCGATCAGGCCGACCGCGATCGGGGAGTTGGTCAGGTGCTTGATCTGCAGCGGCACCGCGACGTAGGTCAGGAAGCTGCCGAAGGACGAGACGCACCCGGCGCTCCAGAGCAGCCGGAAGTCCCGGGAGGAGCGCCACGGGGTCAGGTCGGGGCGCAGCCGCTGCCAGAAGGACGGGGGAGCGTCAGGGGGTTCGGAAGTCACGTTGAGCCATGCTGCGACGGTGCGTCTCCGAACGGCAAGCGAATTTCGACCCGGTCCGGTGGGATCCGGGCGGATCGGTCTACCAGCGGGAGAGCGGGGAGCCGGCCAGCCGCTCGGCGAGGCGGGCCAGCCGGCCGCGCGGGGAGGGGGCGCCGGCGGCGGAACTGACGAGGTGTTGGACCAGTTCGAACGGACCCTCGGTGTCCTCCCGCGCGTCGGCCGGGACGGTCAGCCGCTCGTGCGCCAGGCCGCCGAGCTCCGCGTCCCCGCCGTCCAGGGCCAGCACGGTGGCCCCGCCCCGACGGGCGTCCCGCACCCGCTCCAGCAGCGGCGCCCCGGCCGCCTCCGGAGCCACCAGCAGCACGGTGGCCCCGCGCCGGGCCTCCGTCAGCCGCCGCAGCCCGTGCGCCAGGTGGGCCGGGGCCTGCGGCTCCACCCGGTGCCGCAGCAGGGTCGGGGCCAGGCCCGGCAGGCCGGTCAGCCCGGCCTCCTCCTCCAGGTGGGCGGCCAGGTGCCAGGGCTCGTACGCCGCGGTGCCGACCAGCAGCAGGCCGGAGGCGGTGCGGCGCCCGGTGGCGCGGCGCAGCGTCCCGGCGAACTCCCCGGCCTCCTCCACCCAGCCCGTCCCGGTCAGGGCGGCCCGGAGTGCCGAAACTCTCATCGCGTCCATGGACCGTCAGCATGGAGAGGGCGCAGCGCATTTGGCAGGATTCCGGCATGACTTCCCACGATTCAGTGAACCCGCCCGTCGGCGCCCCCGCCCTGCCCGACGTCTCCGGCCTGGTGGTCGGCGTGCTCGGCGGCACCGGCGACCAGGGCCGCGGCCTCGCCTACCGGCTGGCCCGGGCCGGGCAGCAGGTGGTGATCGGCTCCCGCACCGCCGAGCGGGCCGAGGGCGCGGCCGCCGAGATCGGCTACGGCGTGCGCGGCGCGGACAACGCGGCCTGCGCCCGGGAGAGCGACATCGTGATCATCGCGGTGCCGTGGGACGGCCACGCCGCCACCCTCGCCGAGCTGCGGGAGGAGCTGGCCGGGAAGATCGTGGTGGACTGCGTCAACCCGCTCGGCTTCGACAAGCAGGGCGCCTACGCCCTGAAGGTCGAGGAGGGCAGCGCCGCCCAGCAGGCCGCCGCCCTGCTCCCGGAGTCCCGGGTCACCGCCGCCTTCCACCACCTCTCCGCCGTCCTGCTCCAGGACCGCGACATCGAGCGGATCGACACCGACGTCCTGGTCCTCGGCGACGACCGCGAGGCCACCGACCTGGTCCAGGCCCTGGCCTCGCTGATCTCCGGCATGCGCGGCATCTTCGCCGGCCGCCTGCGCAACGCCCACCAGGTCGAGGGCCTGGTCGCCAACCTCATCTCGGTGAACCGCCGCTACAAGGCCCACGCGGGCCTGCGCGTCACCGACGTGTGAACCGACCCGCGGGACCCCTGGCCGGGACCGCTCGGGCCGTCGGCGAGAATGGACGGCGTCCCGAGTCCCGGTCTAGGAGTTCCGTGCCATGCCCCGTAATGCCCTGTACGCGTCGATCGTGTTCGTGCTGGCGGTGTGCGCCGCCGTGGTGTCGTTCGTGCAGGGGACCTGGCTGGGGGTCGTCTGGGTGCTGATGGCCGGCGTCTCCAGCAACATCGCCTGGTACTACCTGCGCCGGGCGCGGGTGGAGAAGGCCGCCGCCGGACAGGGCTGACCGGGCCCCTGTGCGAATCCGCTGTGCCATGTAACATTTCACTGTGGCGACGGCCGGGGAGGGCGAATGGCACGGGCGGGTCGGACGGCGCTGGTGGTGCGGGGAGGCTGGGCCGGGCACGAGCCGGTCGCGGCCTCGGACCGGTACGCGGAGCGGCTGGAGCGGGACGGGTACCGGGTGGCCGTCTCGGACACCCTGGACAGCTACCTGGACGCGGAGCTGCTGGCCGGCACCGACCTGGTGGTGCAGTGCTGGACGATGGGCGCGATCACCGAGGCGCAGGCCGCCGGGCTGACGGCCGCCGTGCGGGCGGGGACCGGGCTGGCCGGATGGCACGGCGGGATCGTGGACGCCTTCCGGGAGAGCACCGAGTACCAGCTGATGACGGGCGGTCAGTTCGTCCACCACCCGCGGGAGCACGTCCGCTACCTGGTCACGCCGGTCGGGGAGCACCCGGCCACGGCGGGGGTCACGCCCTTCGAGCTGACCAGTGAGCAGTACTACCTGCACCTGGACCCGGCGGTGGTCCCGCTCGCGGTCACCGAGTTCGCCGCCGACCCGGACCACCCCGAGCTGACCGGCGTCACCGTCCCGGTCGCCTGGGCCCGGAGCTGGGGCGCGGGGCGGGTCTTCGTCACCGTGCTCGGGCACACGCCGGCCGACCTGGCGCACCCGCAGGCCGACCTGATGCTGCGTCAGGGCATGCACTGGGCCACCCGGGGCGCCGCGTGAGCGCCCCGCTGCGGGTCGGGGTGGTCGGGGCCGGGAAGATCAGCGGGGTCTACCTGGACGCCCTGACCCGGCAGCCGGAGACCACCGTCACCGCCGTCGCCGACCTGGACCCGGCACGGGCCGGGGCGGCCGCCGCACGGGCGGGCGCGCGGGCCACCACCGTGGCGGAGCTCTGCGCCGCCGAGGACGTCGACCTGGTGCTCAACCTCACCGTGCCCGCCGCGCACGCCGAGGTCGCGCTGCGCGCGATCGCCGCCGGCAAGCACGTCTACGGCGAGAAGCCGCTGGCCGCCACCACCGGGCAGGCCCGTGCGGTGCTGGCCGCCGCGGAGGCCGCCGGGGTCCGGGTCGGCTGCGCGCCGGACACCGTGCTCGGTGCGGGCACCCAGACCGCCCGCGCGCTGCTGGACGCGGGGGAGATCGGCACCCCCTTCGCCGCGACCGCCTTCATGACCACCCCGGGCCACGAACTCTGGCACCCGGACCCGGAGTTCTACTACCGCCCGGGCGGCGGCCCGCTGTACGACATGGGCCCGTACCACCTGAGCGCACTGGTCACCCTGCTGGGCCCGGTCCGCCGGGTCACCGGCCTGGCCGCCACCCCGCGGCCGGAGCGGGAGGTGGCCACCGGGCCGCGGGCGGGGGCCCGCTTCCGCAGCGAGGTGCCCACCCACCTCACCGGGCTGCTGGAGCACCGCGGCGGGGCGGTGTCCACCCTGCTGATGAGCTTCGAGGTCTGGGCCGCCCGGCTGCCGCACATCGAGGTGTACGGCACGGCCGGCTCGCTCTCCGTGCCGGACCCGAACGAGTTCGACGGCCCGGTCGCCCTGCACCGCGCCGGCGCCACCGGCTGGGAGCCGGTCGCCCCGCCGGCCGGTGAGTACGGTGCCGCCCGCGGCCACGGGGTCGCCGACCTGGCCCGCTCCCTGGCGGCCGGCACCCCGCACCGCGCCTCGGCCGGTCTCGCCCTGCACGTGCTGGACGTGATGGAGTGCCTGACCGCCGCGGCCGCCACCGGCTCGCCCGTCGAGGTGGGGACCACCTGCGAGCGGCCGGCGGCGACGGTGCGTCAGGACTTCCAGAAGCGGAACAGGTAGTCGCCCAGCGCCACGTAGTTGGTGTCGACGCCGAACAGGCCGATCACGCCGTCCACCACGCCGAAGAACCAGGAGTTCACCTCGGGCTGCCAGAGCAGCAGGAAGACCGCCAGCATGCCGTACGGGGCGATCTGGGAGAGGCTGCGCCGGGTCTGGTACGAGAGCCAGGGCTCGATGATGCCGTAGCCGTCCAGGCCGGGCACCGGCAGCAGGTTCAGCAGGGCCGCGCTGACCTGGAGCATGCCGAGGAAGGCCAGCGCCCCGGCCAGCGGCGAGACGTTGAGCTCACGGCCCATCACCTCGGCGTACACCGTGGGGTCGTCCAGCCAGCCGGCGCCGAGCGGGATCAGCAGGGCCGCCGCGAAGACCACGTTCACCAGCGGGCCGGCGGCGGAGATCAGGCTGTGCTTCAGGCGGCCGTTGATCCGGTGCCGTTCGATGTAGACCGCGCCGCCGGGGAGGCCGATGCCGCCGAGGATCACGAAGACCACCGGCAGCACGAAGCTCAGCAGCACGTTGGCGTACTTGAGCGGGTTGAGCGTCAGGTAGCCCTTGGAGCCGATGGAGATGTCGCCGCCGTGCAGCGCCGTGCGGGCGTGCGCGTACTCGTGCAGGCAGAGCGAGACCATCCAGCCCGCCACCACGAAGAGGAACACCCCGAACCGGGCGCTGCCGTAGCCGGTGGCGACCGCCCAGCCGGAGGTGCCCAGGGTGGCCAGCAGCACCCAGAACACCGGGCTGATCCGGCGCTCCTCGCGGCGTGAACGCTGGGCTTCGGCGAAGGTCATGACGGGCGGGCTCCGATGCGGGGAGTGGCGGGTGTGACGGTCGATCATGCCCGGCGGGCCTGACACCCACAAGGCGCGAGAGGTGAACGGACCGCCACGGGCGACGGTTCCGAAGGATATTCGTACCTGAGCGCGGCCCCGCGTCCCCGAGAATGGTCCGGTGCACTACGGCATCCTCGGAACCACCACCGCCCGCCGCGACGACGGCACCCCCGTGCCGCTCGGCGGGGCCCGGCTGCGCGCGCTGCTCACCGCCCTGGTGCTGCGCCAGGGCCGGCCCGTCCCGGCCGACCTGCTGGTGGACGAGGTCTGGGGCGCCGATCCGCCGCAGGACTCGGCCGCCGCGCTGCAGACCCTGGTCGGGCGGCTGCGCCGCACCGTCGGCCGGGAGGAGATCGGCTCCGGCCCGGCCGGCTACTGGACCACCGCCGCCCGGGCCAACGACCTGGCCGACTTCCAGCGGCTCACCGCCGAGGGCCGGGCGGCCGTGGCGGCCGGGGACTTCCCGCGCGCGGCCGAGCGGCTCTCGGCCGGCCTGGCGCTCTGGCGCGGACCGGCGCTGGCCGACCTGCCGGACCGCGGCGGCACCGCCACCCGCCTGGAGGCCGAGCGGGACGAGGCCCGCCGGGACCGGATCGCCGCCGAGCTGGAGCTCGGCCGGGCCGCCGAGCTGACCGCCGAGCTGGCCGAGCTCTGCGGGGCCCGCCCGCTGGACGAGCCGCTGGCCGTGCTGCTGATCCGCGCGCTGCGGGCCACCGGACGCACCGGCGAGGCGCTCCAGCGCTACGAACTGATCCGCCGTGAGCTGGCCGAGCAGCTGGGCGCCGATCCGGGCGAGGCGCTGCGGGCCCTGCACCGCGAGCTGCTGGACGGCCAGCCCGCCCCGCCGCCGGCGGCCCCGGCCGCCGCCGCCCCGCCGCGCCGGACCCAGGGGAACCTGCGCCGCCGGCTCACCAGTTTCGTCGGCCGGGGCGAGGACCTGGCCGCGCTGCAGTCCGCCCTGACGACGGGCCGGCTGACCACGCTGACCGGCCCCGGCGGCTCCGGCAAGACCCGGCTCTCGCTGGAGGCCGCGCTGGCCGAGCAGGACGGCGGCCGGTGGCCGGACGGCGTCTGGCTGGTCGAGCTGGCCCCGCTGGAGGACGCCGCCGCGGTGCCCGGCGCGGTGCTCTCGGCGCTCGGCCTGCGCGAGACGGTGCTGCACTCCGGCGGGGCCGTCGGCGAGGCGGCCCGCACCGTCGACCCGGTGCGCCGGATCGTCGAGCACTGCGGCCAGCACCGGATGCTGCTGGTGCTGGACAACTGCGAGCACCTGGTGCAGGCCGCCGCCGAGCTGGCCGACCAGCTGCTGGCCGAGTGCCCGGAGCTGACCGTGCTGGCCACCAGCCGGGAGCCGCTCGGGGTGCCCGGCGAGGTGCTGCTGCCGGTCGAGCCGCTGCCCGGCCAGGTGGCGATGCGGCTGCTGGCCGAGCGCGGCGCGGCCGCCCGTCCCGGCTTCGACCCGGCCGAGGACCAGGCCGCCTGCGCCGAGATCTGCCGCCGCCTGGACGGCCTGCCGCTGGCCATCGAGCTGGCCGCGGCCCGGCTGCGCGGCCTGACCCCGCGTCAGCTGGCCGACCGGCTGGACAGCCGCTTCGCGCTGCTGACGGCCGGCTCGCGGACCCTGCTGCCGCGCCAGCAGACCCTGCGCGCGGTGGTGGACTGGAGCTGGGACCTGCTGGGCAAGCGGGAGCGCGCGGTGCTGCGCCGCCTCTCGGTGTTCGCCGGCGGCTGCACCCTGGAGGCGGCCGAGGAGGTCTGCTCCGACGAGGCCGAGGTGCCCCGGGAGGAGGTCGCCGACCTGCTGCTCTCGCTGGTCGACAAGTCCCTGCTGGTGGCCGGGCTGGGGGAGCGGCCCCGGTACCGGATGCTGGAGACCATCCTGGAGTACGCGGGCGAGCGGCTGGCCGAGGCCGGCGAGCCGGAGGTGGCGATGCGTCACGTCCGCTACCACCGCGAGCTGGTGCGCCGCGCCGACCTGGACATCCACGGCCCCGGGCAGCTGGCGATCCTCCAGCTGCTGGAGCGCGAGCAGGACAACGTCCGGGCCGCGATCCGCCGGGCGGTGGACCGGGGCGAGGAGCAGGAGGCGATGGTCCTGGTGCTCGGCATGGGCTGGTACTGGCAGTTGCGGGACTTCCGGGCCGAGGCCGCCGCCTGGTACGACGAGGTCTGCCGGCTCGGCCCGGACCCGTTCGCCGACGACGCCCCGCCGCCGGTGCCGCTGGTCGAGGGGCCGCTGGAGCACCCGCTGCCGATGGCGCCGGAGATGGCGCAGGAGGCCCGCCGCCAGGTGCACCTGCACCGCCTGGTCACGGCCTTCGCGGGGGGCCTGGAGCAGGAGGACCACGAGGTCCAGGTCGCCCGGGCCGAGCGGATCATGGACGCCTACGGTCCCGACCTGCCGCAGTCCTACCGCTTCCCCTCGCTGATGCGGGTCTTCGCGTCCTTCCTGACCGGCCGCATGGACAACATGAAGGGCCTGCTGGACGAGGCGGTGGCGGGCGCCCGGATCCACGGCCGCGAGACCGACCTGGCCTTCCTGCTGCAGATCCGGGCCCGCACCCTGAACGACTGGGTGGGCGGGCTGCCGCAGGCGGTGCTGGACGCCAACGAGGCGCTGGAGATCTTCACCCGGCTCGGCGACCGCTGGGGCCGCTCGGAGGCGCTGGCCGCCCAGGCCGAGGCGATGGGCAACGACGGCGACGCGGCCGGGGCGGCCCGGACGTACCGTCAGTCGATCGAGCTGGCCGAGGAGTTGGGCGCGTACCACGAGGTGCCGATGCTCAAGGTGCGGCTCGGCGAGGCACTGCTGCAGACCGACCCCGACGAGGGCGAGCGGATGGTGCGCGCGGCGCTGGCCGAGGTGGAGCAGGGCGGCACCGGATCCGCCGACGGCGCGCAGCTGTTCGGCCGGCTGGTGCTCTGCGGGCTGCTCAGCCGCCGCGGGGAGCACGCCGAGGCGCTGGCCGAGCTGGACTACCTGACGGAGCACAAGCAGCTGCTCGGGCCGCTGGTGCCCGGGGTCTTCACCGGCCTGGTGCTCTGCATCCGCAGCTGGGTGGTGGCCCGGTCAGGGGACCCGGAGGGGGCGCTGGCCGTGCTCAAGGAGGGCCGGTACCGGATGCGGGACGTCCCCGGCATGGCCGGGGTGTTCGCCGATCACATGACGGTGCTGCTGATCCCGTCCTTCGTCGGCACCCTGCTGGCGGTCGGCGAGCACCGGGGGGACCGCTCCCTGATCCGCTTCTCCACGGTGCTGCTGGGTTCGCACGACGCCCTGCACGGCCCGCGCGGCACCTTCATCGAACGGGAGGAGCGCGAGAAGGCCCACGCCTCGGCGCGGGCCCTGCTCGGTCAGGAGGAGTACGACGCGGCCCTCGCGGAGGGCGCGGCGCTCGACCTCCCGCACACCAGCGAACTGCTCGACCGGGTGCGGGACTTCTAGGAGCTGGTGGCGGTCAGGTCCGCTTGCGGAAGCGGGCCACCGCCAGCGGGGCGGTGATCGCGGTGACCACCACGGACCAGATCAGCACCACCGTCACGGAGTGGGCGATCGGGGCGTTGCCGTTGATCAGGCCGCGGCAGGCGTCGGCCAGCGCCGAGAGCGGGTTGTAGTCGGTGAAGGCCTGCAGCCAGCCGGGCATGGTGTCGGTCGGGGCGAAGGTCGAGCTGCCGAACTGCAGCGGCATGATCACCAGCATCGAGACGCCCTGGACGGCCTGGGCGCTGCGCATCGCCATGCCGAGCAGCATGGAGATCCAGATGATCGAGGTGCCGAAGAGCAGCGAGAGGCCCACGGCGGCCAGCAGCGGCAGGAAGCCCGCGGTCAGCTTCAGCCCGAGGATCATCGCGAAGACGATCAGGATGGTGAAGGAGACCAGCGCCCGCATCAGCTCCGCCGCGATCTTGGCGAGCAGCACCGAGGCGCGGCCGATCGGCAGGGTGCGGAAGCGGTCCATCACGCCGGTCTGGAAGTCGCTGTTCAGACCGGTGCCGACGGCCATCGCCAGGTTGAGGCCGGTGGAGCCGAGCAGGCCGGGGACCAGCCACTGGATGTACTGGTCCTGGCCGCCGGCCACGGCGCCGCCGAAGACGTAGGTGAAGAGCAGGGTGAAGATGATCGGCACGAACAGGGCGTCGATCATCGACTCCGGGTCGGCCTTGATCCGCATCAGGTTGCGGCGGGTCAGCGCGCCGACGTGACGCAGCGCGGCGGCGCTGGAGGAGGTGTGGGCCGGGGCGGCCGGGTTCAGGGTGGCGGCGCTCATGCCACGGGCTCCTTGTCGCGGACGGGCTGGGAGGGGACGGTGTTCTGCGGCTTGCCGGTGATGGTCAGGAAGACCTCGTCCAGCGTGGGCAGTTGGGTGTCGATGCCGGCGATGCCGAAGCCGCGCGCGCCCAGCACGCCGACCACGGTGGTGAGCTGCTCGTCGTCGGTCAGCTGGACCGAGAGCAGGCCAGCGTCCTCGGAGAGGGTCACGTAGGGCAGCCCGGCCTCGCGCAGGCAGCGGGCCATCTCGGGGAGCTCGGCCGGCCGCTGCGGGCGGACCTGCAGGGTGCGGCCGCCGACCTGGGCCTTGAGCTCGGCGACCGCGCCGTTGGCGATCACCCGGCCGCGGTCGATCACGGTCAGCTCGTGGGCCAGCTGCTCGGCCTCCTCCATGTACTGGGTGGTGAGCAGCACGGTGGAGCCCTCGCGGACCATCCGCTGGACCTCGTCCCAGACCTCGTTGCGGGTCCGCGGGTCCAGGCCGGTGGTGGGCTCGTCCAGGTAGAGCACCTTCGGGTGGCCGATCATCGAGGCGGCCAGGTCGAGGCGGCGGCGCATCCCGCCGGAGTAGGTCTTGGCGGGGCGCCTGGCGGCCTCGGTGAGGGAGAAGCGCTCCAGCAGTTCGGCGGCCCGGGCCTTGGCCTGCTTGCTGCTCAGGTCCAGCAGCCGGCCGATCAGGTAGAGGTTCTCGTAGCCGGAGAGCAGCTCGTCCACCGAGGCGTACTGGCCGGTGAGGCCGATGGTGCGGCGCAGCTCCTTGGGCTGGGTCAGCACGTCGTAGCCGCCGACCACGGCGGTGCCGGCGTCCGGCTTGATCAGGGTGGAGAGGATCCGGACCAGGGTGGTCTTGCCGGCCCCGTTCGGGCCGAGCACGCCGAGCACGGTGCCCTGACGGACGGTCAGGTCCACGCCGTCCAGGGCCTTGGTCTCTCCGTAGTGCTTGACGATGCCGCGCACCTCGACGGCGTTCTCGATTCGGGTCATGGCAGCAGCCTGTCCGCCCCGGCTGTCACCGCGCTGTCAGCCCGCTGTCGCCGCGGTCGGGGTGCTGTCATCCGTCACCGGAAGATCGTGATCCGTTCAACCTGACGAACCATCAGATTAACGAGTATAGTGAAATATCACATTGCAGCAGCACATGGCGTGGGGCCGTGTGCGCTGTCGAGGGAGGGACACTCTCATGTTCCGCAAGATGCTCGTCGCCGCCGGTGCCGCCGGCCTGGCCCTGGCCGCCACCCCGGCCCAGGCCGCCACCACCGTCACCACCTGCAGCTACTCGGCGCTTCAGTCGGGCCTCTCCACCAAGGTCTGCGCTGACGTCACCGGCGACCAGGTCGCGCTCTACGGCACGATCGCGCTCGCCGGCCCGCCGAGCCCGGGCTACCCGATCCAGCCCAAGGACCTCGTCGTCAACCTGAACGGCAACGTCGTGGGCGGCGCCTCGATCGGCTCCTACCAGGGCTACCGCACCTTCTACGCCTCGACCATCAAGGTCGAGGGCGTCGGCGGCACCGTGCCGTGCAACTCCACGGTGCACGCCTCCTTCTCGGTGTCCTCGTTCGGCTGGTACAACACTCCGGTGACCCTGGACGTGCCGGTCTCCTGCTGATGACCCGTCGGTGAACGACGGAGGAGCGGCGCCCGGGCCCAGGCGCCGCTCCTCCGTGTTTCCGCGTCCTACTTGAAGGTGTGCTCCGGCGCCGGGAAGGTGCCCGCGCCCACCTCGGCCGCGAACTCCCGGGCGGCGTCGCCCAGGACGGCCCGCAGGTTCGCGTACTGCTTGACGAACTTGGGCACCCGGCCCGCCGTCATCCCGGCCATGTCGGTCCACACCAGCACCTGGGCGTCGGTGCCCGCCCCCGCGCCGATCCCCACCGTCGGGATCGCCAGCTGCTCGGTGACCTGCGCCGCCAGCTCGGCCGGCACGGCCTCCAGCACCACCGAGAAGGCGCCCGCCTGCTGCACCGCCTTGGCGTCCCGGAGCAGCTGGTGCGCGGCCTCGTCGCCGCGCCCCTGGACCGGGTAGCCGCCGAGCGCGTGCACCGACTGCGGGGTCAGCCCGATGTGGGCCATCACCGGGATGCCGGCCTCGACCAGCAGCTCGATCGAACGGGCGCTGCGCTCGCCGCCCTCCAGCTTGACCGCGCCGACGCCCGCCTCCTTCATCAGCCGGGCCGCGTTGTGCATCGCCTGGCCGGCGGACTCCTGGTACGAGCCGAACGGCATGTCGCCGACCACCAGCGCGCGCTTGGTGCCGCGCACCACCGCGGCCGACAGCATGACCATCTGGTCCATCGTCACCGGCACGGTGTTCTCGTAGCCGAGGTGGCAGTTCCCGGCCGAGTCGCCGACCAGCAGCACCGGGATGCCGGCCTCGTCGAAGACGCCGGCGGTGAGGGCGTCGTACGCCGTGAGCATCGCCCAGCGCTCGCCCCGCTGCTTGGCGGCGGCGATGTCCCGGACGGTGACGCGGCGGTTGGTGATCCCGCCGTACAGGGTCTGCGCGGTCCCCTGGGCAGGCTGAAGCGGAGAAGCGTTCATGGAACAGGCTCCTGATGGGTTGTCGTCTCGTGGCGCCGTGCGGCGTCCCCGGATCTGCTCCCATGCTTGCACGCCCGCCCCGGCTCGCAAAGACCGGGCGCACGCGCTTCTTCCGGGCGCTTCTTTGCCGAGAATTTGCGATACGGACCCGTCTCGTATCGAAACGCCCGCTAGGCTGATTTACGAGACGCCACGGTCTCGTTAAGAACCTGCACCTGCATGGGGGAGAAGCATGACCACCGCCGCGCCGTCCCGGATTCCGGAGGCCGTACACCGCCGACGCTGGGCGATCCTGGGCACCCTGGTGCTCGCCCTGCTCGTCGTCGTCCTCGACAACTCGATCCTCAACGTGGCGATGAAGACCATCGCCTCGCCCGCGCCCACCGGCCTCGGCGCCACCCAGAGCGACCTCGAATGGTCCATCAACTCCTACACCCTGGTCTTCGCCGGCCTGCTCTTCACCGCGGGTCTGCTCGGTGACCGGCTCGGGCGCAAGTGGTCGCTGCTCGGCGGCATGGTGGTCTTCGGCCTCGGCTCGCTGCTCTCCGCGCTGGCCTCCTCGCCGGGCGAACTCATCGGCTTCCGCGCGGTGATGGGCCTCGGTGGCGCCTTCGTGATGCCCGCCACGCTGGCCATCATCATGAACGTCTTCGAGCGGCACGAGCAGCCCAAGGCGATCGGCATCTGGGCCGGCGCGGTCGGCCTGGCCATCGCCATCGGCCCGATCACCGGCGGCCTGCTGATCGAGCACTTCTGGTGGGGCTCGGTCTTCCTGGTCAACGTCCCGATCGTGATCGTCGCCCTGATCGCGATGGCCCTGCTGGTGCCGGACTCCAAGGACCCCAACCCCGGCAAGCTGGACCCGGTCGGCGTGCTGCTCTCGATCGTCGGCCTGGTGGCGCTGATCTACGGCATCATCAAGGGCGGCGAGCTGGCCGACTTCACCGCGCCGGGCGCCTGGATCCCGACCCTCGGCGGCCTGGCCGTGCTGGCGGTCTTCGTGCTCTGGGAGCGCCGCACCAGCCACCCCGCGATGGACGTCCGCTGGTTCCGCAACAAGGTGTTCAGCGCCTCCGTCGCGGTGATCGGCCTGGTCTTCTTCGCGCTGATGGGCGTCTCCTTCTTCGGCGTCTTCTACACCCAGAGCGTGCGCGGCTACAGCGCCCTGCAGGCCGGCGTGCTGATGCTCCCGCTGGCCGTCGCCCAGCTGGTCTTCGCCCCCCGGGCCCGGCTGGTGGTGGACCGCTTCGGCGTCCGGGCCACCTGCGCCGGCGGCATGGCGCTGATCGTGGTGGCCTTCCTCGGCTACCTGCTGCTCGGCCGGGACACCACGATCTGGCTGCTGGTCGTGCTCGGCTTCCTGATGGGCGCCGGCATGGCGCACGTGATGCCCCCGGTCACCGTGGCCATCATGGGCTCGCTGCCGCGCGAGAAGGCCGGGGCCGGCTCGGCCCTGAACAACACCTTCCGCCAGGTCGGCGGCTCGCTCGGGGTCGCCGTGCTCGGCGCGGTGCTCTCCACCGTCTACCGCGACGGCGTCGCCGACACCCTGGCCGGGCTCCCGGCCCCGCTGCGGGACAAGGCCGGCGAATCGCTGGAGGCCACCCTCGCGGTGGCCGAGCGGACCGGCGCCACCGCGCTGGTCGCCCCCGCCGAGGACGCCTTCGTCAGCGCCATGCACGTGGTCGCCGGGCTGTCGGCCGGCGTCACCTTCGTGGGCGTGCTGCTCGCCTGGTTCCTGCTCCCCGGCAAGGCCCCGGCGGCCCCGGGCGCCGGCCGGGAGGGTGCCGCCGAGGCCCCCGAGGGCGAGCTCGCCCCGGCGAAGGGCTGAGGCTGCGTCATGACGGTGGACCGGTACTCGAACGCCGCCGGGCAGAATGGGGCCATGCAGACCGAGACCACCGCCACCGCCCCCGACGGGACGCCCTGCGCGCCCCGGCGGGGGCGGCCGCGCAGCGAGGCGGCCGAGCAGGCGATCTACGAGGCGGTGGAGCGGCTGATGGAGGGCGGCGCCAGCCTGGTCGAGCTCTCCATCGAGCGGATCGCCGCCGAGGCGGGCGTGGGCAAGGCCACCATCTACCGGCGCTGGCCCAACAAGGAGGCCCTGCTGGTCGACGTGGTCGCCCGGCTGGAGATGCCCGAGCCGGTGCTCTCCAAGGGCGGCGGCGTCCGCGACGACCTGATCGCGATGATCGAGTACATGCGCCGCCGGGGCATGGCCAAGCGCTCCCGCTGGGTGCTCAGGTCGGCCATGGGCCAGCTGCAGGGCTGGCCCGAGCTGCGCTCCGTCTACAAGGAACGGATCGTCAGGCCCCGCCGCGACCTGGCCCGGCAGATCATCCAGCGCGGGATCGACGAGGGCGTGCTGCGCGACGACCTCGACCCGGAGCTGCTCACCGAGATGGTGATGGGGCCGATCCTGATCCGCACCCTGCTCTGGGAGGACGCCCCGCTCGACGAGGAGGGGCTGGCCGAGCGGATGGTGGACGCCGTGCTGGACGGCGCGGCCGTCCGTCCGCGGACGGTCCCGGTGACTCCGTCCGGTGGCGAATCTCACTGAACCGGGGCGCGCCGGAACCCCGCGCTGCCGGGCGCACGTCCATGCCGTCATAGGCTGAGCCGAGAATCCGACAAAACAGGCCGATCGGGTGGCGGATTCGGGCTGACGACGGTGGAACGGCACGGAGGACGGTTCATGGCGCGGGCGGACGAGGCAGTGGCTCCGGCGGACGGCGGGGCGACCCCGGTCCGGCGGCCCCGCCGCTCCTGGCGGTCCGGCACCTGGCGGCGCGGGTGGATCATCGCCGCGCTGGCCGTGCTCACCACCTTGCTGCTGGTCTTCCACTCCTCGGTGCCCAACGGCTTCGGCAACCTCGGCAGCCTGCTGGAGACCTTTCTGCCCTGGCTGGGCCTCGCCGTCCCGGTCCTGCTGGCACTGGCCCTGCTGCGCCGCTCCGCCACCGCGCTGGTGGCGGTGCTGCTGCCGGCGGCGGTCTGGCTCAACCTGTTCGGCGGCCTGCTCACCGACAAGAGCACCGGCAGGGGCGACTTCACCGTGCTCACCCACAACGTGGCCGCCGCCAACACCGACCCGGCCGGCACGGTGAAGCTGCTCAACGACTCGGGCGCCCAGATCGTCGCCCTGGAGGAGCTGGCCGCCGACGGCGTCCGCACCTACAGCAAGGGCCTGGCCGCGGCGTACCCGTACCACGTGGTGGAGGGCACCGTCGGGCTCTGGTCCAAGTACCCGATCTCCGACACCCGGGTGGTGGACATCAAGATCGGCTGGACCAGGGCCTTCCGCTCCACCGTGACGACCCCTCAGGGCCCGCTCGCCGTCTACGTCGCCCACCTGCCCTCGGTCCGGCTGAAGTTCGACAGCGGCTTCACCGCCGGGCGGCGGGACGTCAGCGCACAGGCGCTCGGTGACGCGATCGAGGCCGAGCCGGTGAAGAAGGTGCTGCTGCTCGGCGACCTCAACGGCACCATGAACGACCGCTCGCTCGCCCCCGTCACCTCCCAGATGCGCTCCGCCCAGGGCGCGGCCGGGGACGGCTTCGGCTTCAGCTGGCCCTCCGGCTTCCCGATGGCGCGGATCGACCAGATCCTCAGCAAGGGCGGCCTCACCCCGACCGACTCCTGGGTGCTCCCGGCCGACGGCAGCGACCACCGGGCGATCGCGGCCGAGTACCGGTACTGAGGAACCCTTCCGCACCGCGGCGGCGTCTGATCCCTCATAACGCTGACATAACGTCACAAGGGGGATGAATGACTCAGGTGGACACCCGCGCACCCGTGCGGGCCAGGAAGGCCCCGCAGCCGTCGTCCCCGCCCGCGCGGCGGAAGAACCGCTGGCGGCGGGGGCGGATCCTGGCCGGGCTGGCGGTGCTGACGGCGCTGGTGACGGCCGGGCACTCGCTGTTGCCCGACGGCGGCAACCTCGGCGGCTTCGTCGAGACCTTCCTGCCGTGGAGCGGCCTGCTGGTGCTCGCGCTGCTGCTCGGCGCGCTGCTGCGCCGCTCGGCCACCGCGCTGGTGGCGACGGCGCTGCCCGGGGCGGTCTGGCTGGCGATGTACGGCGGGGCGCTGGCGGACGGCAGCAGCGGGAAGGGCGACCTGACGGTGGTGAGCCACAACGTGGCGGCCGCCAACGTGGACTACGCCGGCACGCTGAAGGTCCTGAAGGACTCGGGCGCCGACCTGATCGCCCTCCAGGAGATGGAGTCGGCCGCCCTCGGCGAGTACCGGTGGGGCCTGGCCTCCGCCTACCCCTACTACCTGGGCGGCTCGACCACCGACGGCCTGTGGTCCAAGTACCCGATCGTGCCGGGCGGGTTCGTCGAGAAGGACGGCATCCAGCACATCGGCACGGCGGCCCGTGCGGTGGTGGAGACGCCCAAGGGGCGGGTGGCGGTGTACTACGGCCACCTGGACTCCGTCCGGGTCACCCCGCGCAGCGGCTTCGGTGCCGACCCGCGGAACGAGAGCGTCAAGGCGCTGAGCGCCGCCCTGCGGAGCGAGCCGGAGGAGAGGGTGCTGCTGATGGGCGACCTGAACGGGAGTCTGACGGACCGTGCGTTCGACCCGCTCACCGAGCAGCTGACATCGGCTCAGGAGACGGCCGGCCAGGGCTTCGGCTTCACCTTCCCGGCGGCCTTCCCGATGGTCCGGATCGACCACGTGCTCAGCGGGGGGAAGCTGACCGCCACCGACTCCTGGCTGCTGCCGAGGAGCGGCAGCGACCACCGGGCGGTGGCCGCCTCGTTCAAGCTGTGAGGGCCGTTCCGGTGGCGGCGAGGAGAGCGGACGGACTAGTTCATTGGAAGATGAGAAGGAAGCCCGTCCATGGCCTCGCCGCCGCGGCCACGCTAGCAGTCAGGCGGGGATCAGATCACGCAGGTTTTCCGGCGTGACGACGGTGGAGTCCGGGTGCAGGCCCTCGGGCCGCTCCAGCCCGACGAAGGTGACCGGCCCGTCCGGGACGGTGGCGCCGTCCCAGAGGGTGGTGGTCACCGCGTCCATCAGTCCGGTGAGGTGGCGCACCGTCAGGTACCGCCGCTCCACCGCGCCGCGCACCAGGGTGGCCACCGAGACCCGGTTGCCCTCGACCTGGTTGGCGTGCGGGCGGCCCTTGAGGTGCAGGTGCAGCCACTTCGCCCACCAGGTGCCGTCCGGATCGCGCAGGAAGACCAGCGGCAGGGCGACCCGGCCGGGGCCGCGCAGCTCGGACTTCATCCGGACGGTGCGCGCCTCGAAGGGCCGGCCCTGCTGCTCGGCCTCGCGCAGCATGTAGCCGAAGAACGACTCCTTCACCTGCTCGAAGCCCTCGCCGTCGTAGATGTTCACCTGCGGCACGATGTACGTGCCGCGCACCGCGCCGAGGCGGAGGTTGATGAACTCCGAGGCGCCGTCCCTGGCGTCCGTGACGTCGCCCGAGTGCTCGCCCTCCAGGCTCGTCAGCTCGGTGTACGAGAGCCAGCCCAGGGTGCCGTACTTCTCGTCCAGCAGCAGCGCCGACAGGTCGAAGTCGGTGCTGGTCCGGGCCTGGTGCCAGTACACGAAGAAGCGCAGCAACTCGCCCTCGACCCTGGAGACCGACCCCCGGGGCAGCACGCCGACCCCGCTGGAGGTCGCCTTGCCACCGAGCGGCACCGCGACGTCCAGCACGGCCGGGTCGAGCAGCAGGTGAGCGGGGTGCGGGAGCCGTCGGCGGGTCTCCCGGTCCAGCAGCGCCGCGAGCCGGTCCCCGGCCGTCTCCGGCAGCCCGGGGCGGTGGTCGTCGGCGACCCAGGCGCGGCCCAGGCGGTTGGTGAACACCCGCTTGGCCCGGTCGGGCCGGGTCCGGTTCAGCAGGTGCTCCCGGAGCGAGAGCAGGACCCGGCCGGAGACCTGCGGTGCGGCCCGCTCGGCGGCGGCCAGCACGGCCTCGCGCTCCTCCTCGTCGGGGCAGGCGGTCAGCAGGTGGTCCAGCGCCCGGAAGAGCCGGCCGGGTGCGGCCGTGGCCAGCAGGCGGGCCGCCCCGCCGGCGTCGCCGTCGGCGAGCAGCGCCTCGGTCCGGCCGTTCAGGGTCGGGGCCCGCTCCTCGCCGCGCGCGACCGCGAACACCCGGGCGGCGTGCGGCCACCGGGGGTACTCGTGCGGGTGGAGCCGCTCACCCAGGCGCTTGAACTGCTCACGGTGCGGGTGCACGTCCGCCAGCTTGGCGGGCTCGGCCGCCACCACCGCGTCCAGCCCGGCCAGCAGGGCGCGGCGCACCGGGCGGCGCAGCCCGCGCAGCCGGGTGGGTTCGGTGAGGGTCGGGTCTCCGTCGGAGAGCACGCAGGCCAGCCGGAGCACGTCGGTGACGGTGTCCAGCTCCAGGGCCGAACCCGCGTGCAGGCGGGCCCGGTTGACCACTGCCCGGTTCTCCCGGACCGGGATGGCGTCGGGCTGGGGCCCGTCGGTGCAGAGCGGGGCGAGCACGGCGAGGTCGCGCAGCCCGTCCGGGCCGAGCGGGGTGGTGCTGCCGGCCAGGGCCAGGTAGAGCGCCGTCCGTTCGTCGCGGAGCGGCCCGCCGAGGTGCAGGACGGTCACCCGGTCGGTGGCCCCCGCGATCAACTCGGCGTGCTTGGCGAGGAGTTCCTCGTAGCGGTGCCGGTACCTGCCGTAGTCCGGGAGGTCCAGCAGGTTGACCGACCCGACGCCGAGCCGCTGGAGCAGGCGCCCGCCGTCCTCCTCCAGGGCCCGGGACAGGCAGAACGCCCAGAACTCCGCCGTGTCCGGTACGTTCGCCGGGAAGTCGACGAAGTAGCTGTTGTGCCGGACGTGGTCGCCGACCAGGCCGCGGACGGTGGCCAGGGTGCGGGCCCCGGTGCCGGCCACCGCCTCCGCGTCCAGCTGCGCCAGGTGCCCGAACAGCTCGGCCGACAGCTTGAAGCCGACCGAGAGCAGCGCCGCGTCCAACTGCCGCGTGACGGTGGCCCCTTGGCCCAGCGGGCCGGTGGGGACGGGGATGCGGTGGGTGTTCCGGAGGACCAGGGCTTCGAGCTGCTCGGACATCCGTGCATGCTCGCAGAGCCCCGGCCGCCCCCGCACCCCGGTTTCGCCCGTCGCTCCCGCGCTCAGCCCTGGCGCCAGCGGTTGGTGACGGGCAGCCGGCGGTCGCGGCCGAAGCCCTTGGGGGAGACCTTCGGGCCCGGCGGGTACTGGCGCCGCTTGTACTCGGCGGTGTCGACCAGCCGGACGATCCGGTCCACCACGGCCGGGTCGTACCCCCGCGCGACGATCGCGTCCCGCCCCTGGTCGCCCTCCACGTAGAGGTCGAGCACGGCGTCCAGCAGCTCGTAGTCGGGGAGCGAGTCGGTGTCCACCTGGTCCGGCCGCAGCTCGGCGGAGGGCGGCTTGGCGATGGTGTTCTCCGGGATCGGCGGCTGCTCGCCGCGTTCGAGCGCCGCCGCGTTGCGCCACTGGGCGAGGCGGAAGACCAGGGTCTTGTAGACGTCCTTGATCGGCCCGTACGCGCCGACCGAGTCGCCGTAGAGGGTCGAGTAGCCGACCGCCAGCTCGCTCTTGTTGCCCGGCGCGAGGACGAGGTGGCCCTCCTGGTTGGAGACCGCCATCAGCAGGGTGCCGCGCAGGCGGGACTGGAGGTTCTCCTCCGCCAGCCCGGTCAGCTCGGTGGCGGCGGTGTAGGCGTCGAACATCGGGGCGATCGAGATCGTGCGCAGGTGCAGCCCGGTGCGGCGGGCCAGCTCGGCGGCGTCGTCGCGGGAGTGCTGCGAGGAGTACCGGCTCGGCATCGAGACGCCGTGCACGTTCTCCCCGCCGAGCGCGTCGGTGGCGATCGCCGCCACCAGTGCGGAGTCGATCCCGCCGGACACTCCGATCAGCACCGAGCGGAAGCCGTTCTTGCGGACGTACGCCCGGGTGCCCTCCACCAGCGCCTGGTACACCTCGGCCTCGTCACCGAGCCGGGGTGCGGGCGTCTGACGCCCCGTCGGTTTCCGGTCCTCGGGGGTGCCGCCGAGGTCGGTGCGGGCCAGGCGCAGGCCGTCGTTCAGCAGCAGACCGTCGGTGGCGTCGGTGGCCGCCGGGAGCTCCAGGTCGGCGAGCAGCAGGTGCTCCTCGAACTGCGGTGCGCGGGACAGGACTTCACCCTGCGCGTCGACGATCAGCGAGTCCCCGTCGAAGACCAGCTCGTCCTGGGCGCCGACCATGTTCACGTACGCCAGCGCGCAGCCGGCCTCCTGCGCGCGCTTGCGGACCAGGGCGAGGCGGGTGTCGTCCTTCTCCCGCTCGTACGGCGACCCGTTCAGGACGAGCAGCAGCCCCGCCCCGGCCTCCCGCGCCGCCTGGACGCGGCCGCCGTCCTGCCAGATGTCCTCGCAGATGGCGAGGGCCACGTCCACCCCGTGCAGGCGCAGGACCGGCAGCTGGTCGCCGGGGACGAAGTAGCGGTGCTCGTCGAAGACCCCGTAGTTGGGGAGGTGGTGCTTGGCGAAGCGGCCCTTCACCTCGCCGCGGTGCAGCACCGCCGCACAGTTCTGCGGCGACCCGGCGGGGCGCCCGCGCCACGCCTCGGTGGACCGCCCCAGGTATCCGACCACCACGGGCAGCTCCCCGAGCCCTTCCTCGGCCAGCGTCCCGGCCAGCCGGGCGAGCGCCTCCCGCGAAGCGTTGACGAAGGACCCCCGCAGTGCCAGGTCCTCCACCGGGTACCCCGTCACCACCATCTCCGGGAACGCCACCAGCTGCGCCCCGCTCCCGGCGGCCCGCCTGGCCCAGCGCACCACCTCCTCGCAGTTGCGCTCGATGTCACCGACCCAGGGGTCGGTCTGGCAGAGGGCGATACGCAGATTCGGCATGACCTCACCTTATCGTCTAACTGACGCTATGTCGCCAGGGGGTCTACGTCGTACTCTGAAGTCTGGACAGACTAGACGGAGGTTCTTGGGATGGCTTGGCAGGTCCAGGAAGCGAAGCAGAAGTTCAGCGAGGTTCTCCGCCTGGCAGAGGCGGAGGGGCCGCAGATCGTCACCCGGCACGGCGACGAGGTCGCGGTCGTCATCGACATAAGGGAGTACCGGCGGCTCAAGGGTGAGGAGGTCTCGTTCGAGGAGTTCCTGCTACGGCGCGAGCCCTCCTTCGACGACGCGCTGGCGGACGAGCTGGACGTGATCGTCGCCGAGCGCGACCACCCGCGACCGGTGGACTTCGGGGAGAACTGATGGGTTATCTGCTCGACACGAACGTGCTGTCCGAGCTGCGCAAGCGCGAACCGGACCGGGCGGTGACCGGCTGGCTCCGCTCGGTCGGTGGCGGTCCGGTCTTCACCAGTGCGTTGGTGATCGGTGAGATCAGGCGGGGGGTGGAACGCCTCCGTCGCCGCGACCCGGCGCAGGCGGAACGACTGGACGAGTGGTTGGCGGCCATCCGGCTGAGCTATGCCGATCGCATCCTCCCGGTGACTTCGGAGATCGCCGAGGCCTGGGCCCTGCTGACAGTGCCGGACCCCCTGCCGACGGGTGACGGTCTGCTGGCTGCCACGGCGAAGGTGCACGGATTGACGCTGGTGACCCGCAACGTCAAGGACGTCGCGCGGACCGGGGTACCGGTGATCGACCCGTTCGTGCCGGTCGACTGACGCTCCGTTCGGATCGCCGGTCTCGCCGGGCTGGACTCCGGACGAAGATCCGACATGATGGGGGCATTCGTTGCCGGGCCGCTACGGGCGGACGACCGGGCGTAACACGGACGTAAAGAGCAGAGGTGAGACTGTCCCCATGGGCAAGCAGCAGGAGTTCGTGCTTCGTACGCTCGAAGAGCGTGACATCCGTTTCGTCCGGCTGTGGTTCACCGACGTGCTCGGGTTCCTCAAGTCGGTCGCCGTGGCGCCGGCCGAGCTGGAGCAGGCCTTCGAGGAGGGGATCGGCTTCGACGGCTCGGCGATCGAGGGCTTCGCCCGGGTCTACGAGTCCGACATGATCGCCAAGCCGGACCCGACCACGTTCCAGATCCTGCCGTGGCGCTCGGAGACTCCCGGTACCGCCCGGATGTTCTGCGACATCATGATGCCGGACGGCTCGCCCTCGTACGCCGACCCGCGGTACGTGCTGAAGCGCACCCTGGAGAAGGCCTCCAGCCTCGGCTTCACCTTCTACACCCACCCCGAGATCGAGTTCTTCCTCCTCAAGGACCTCCCCGGCGACGGCACCCCGCCGATCCCCGCCGACCAGTCCGGCTACTTCGACCACACCCCGCGCGGTGTCGGCCACGACTTCCGCCGACAGGCCATCACCATGCTGGAGTCGATGGGCATCTCGGTGGAGTTCTCCCACCACGAGGGCGCCCCCGGCCAGCAGGAGATCGACCTCCGGTATGCGGACGCGCTCTCCACGGCCGACAACATCATGACCTTCCGCCTGGTCATGAAGGAGGTCGCGCTGGAGCAGGGCGTGCACGCCAGCTTCATGCCGAAGCCGTTCTCGCAGCACCCCGGCTCCGGGATGCACACGCACGTCTCCCTCTTCGAGGGCGACCGGAACGCCTTCCACGAGTCCGGCGCGGAGTACCAACTCTCCAAGGTGGGGCGCTCGTTCATCGCGGGCCTGCTGAAGCACGCGGCGGAGACCGCCGCCGTCACCAACCAGTGGGTCAACTCCTACAAGCGCATCTGGGGCGGTTCGCAGCGCACGGCCGGTGCGGGCGGCGAGGCGCCGTCGTACATCTGCTGGGGCCACAACAACCGCTCCGCGCTGATCCGGGTGCCGATGTACAAGCCCGGCAAGCAGGGCTCGACGCGGATCGAGGTCCGCTCGCTGGACACCGGGTGCAACCCGTACCTGGCGTACGCGGTGACCCTGGCCGCCGGCCTCAAGGGCATCGAGGAGGGCTACGAGCTCCCTCCGGGCGCCGACGACGACGTCTGGGCGCTGACGGACGCGGAGCGGCGGGCGCTCGGGATCCAGCCGATGCCGCAGAACCTCGGCGAGGCCATCGACCTGATGCAGCGCAGCGAGCTCGTGGCGGAGACGCTGGGCGAGCACGTCTTCGACTTCTTCCTCAGGAACAAGCGCCAGGAGTGGGAGGAGTACCGCTCCGAGGTCACCCCCTTCGAGCTCCGCAAGAACCTCCAGGTGCTCTGACCTCGCGTCAGGCCTGAGCTTCGGCCCGTTCCCCGGCGGCGAAACGCCGCCGGGGAACGGGCCGAAGTGCTGTGAGCCGTGGGGGTCAGCTGTTGTTGATCAGGTCGATGAGTTGCTTGATGCCCTCGCCGCCGAGGGCGGCGATGGCGATGCGGACGGGGTGGTACCAGGGGAGGCCGTCGAGCCACTGCTTGAAGGCGGGGTAGCCCTTGGCGGCGGCGGACTTGGCGCCGGACCAGAGCTTGCCGCCGGCCTTCTTGAGGGCGGCCAGGGCGGCCTTGGCGGCGGAGGAGGCGGCGCCGCGCTGGAGCTCCGGGGTGGCGTTGCCGTCGGCGACGGCCCGGAGCAGGGTGCGGTCGGTGGCGTCGAGGTGCGGGCGCAGCTCGGGGGAGGCCAGGACGGCCCGGGCCTGAGGTGCCGTCAGGGTGACGGGGGCGGTGGAGGCGGCCGACGTGCGGGTGTGGTCGGCGGCGTTGGCGGCCGGGGCGGCGACGCCGATGGCGACGGCGGCCAGGGCCGTGGCGGCCGCGATCCGTAGGTGACGGGTCTTCATGCGGGTTTTTCGTTCCCTCGGGTCGGTCAGGTCTGGGTGAGCCAGAACAGGGAGCCGAGCAGGACGTACAGGACGGGCACGACCACCCCGCCGACGCCCGGGGGGCGCCTGCGGAGGGCGAACCAGCCGTGTGCGAGGGCGGTCGCGGCCGCGCCGACGGCGTAGAGGATCCATCCCGGGGCGTTGTCGTCCGGCAGCAGGTGGAAGGTGATCCAGCCGGCGAGCACCGGGAGGACCGCGGCTCCCCAGACGGTGTCGGCGTGCTTCTGCGAAGGCGTCTTGTCCATGCTCAACTCCTGTTCCTCAGAAGGGGATCAGCCGATCTGCTTGGCGAGCCAGTCGATGACCTCCAGCTGGACCGCGCCCGGCAGGGCCTTGAGGGTCCACTTCAGCGGGTTGAGGTTGGAGAGGCTGTCGACCCACTTGCGGTAGGCGTCGGCGCCGTTCTTGGCGGCGCGGATGCCGGCCTTGAACAGCGAGCCCGACTTCTTGAGCAGCGCCTTGATGGCCTCGGCCTTCGGGCTGCCGTACTGGACCTGCTGGTTCTGGAGGTTCCGCAGCTCGGTGAGCTCGGCCGCGGTGAGGCCGGCCTCACCGTTGGTGGCAGCGGCCGGGCTCTGCTGGATCAGGGTGATCAGGCGGGCGGTGTCGGCCTGCTGGAGGGCGACGGCGGTGGCCGGGGCGCGGTGGGCCTCGGTGGCGTTGGCGGCCGGGGCGGCGACGCCGAGGGCGACGGCCGCGAGGGCAGAGGCGGCGGCCAGACGGATGTGCTTGCGGTTCACGTAAACTCCGTAGGTGCGTCAAGCGGGGAGGGCGTGCGGGATCGCGGGCGAGGCGTGGAAACTTGGCCCGCCCCCGCTGCCCTCTTCCCCCTGTTTCTTTTTCTCGGTCCCCCGGAATCCGGCCGCTCGGCCGTTTCCGGGAAGTCTTCGGGGGACGGTCAGGCGTCCCGTCGTTGGTAGGCGAAGGCGCCGGCCAGTGCCGTCGCGGCGGTGAATGCGAGGAACACCGACAGTCCGGCGGCCGGGGAGAGTTCGCTGCCCAACAGGGCCTGGGTGAAGCCGTCCTGGGGCGCGTCGTCGGAGGTGCCGGCCATCGCGGCGCGGGCGGCGGCGAACGGGAGCCACCCGCCCAGCCCGTCCGCGTCGAGCAGCCGCCCCAGCAGCGCGCCGACCAGCCGTTCGCCGAGCAGCGGCCAGCCCACCAGGAGCAGGACGGTGGCCGCACGGTTGCGGACGATCGCGGCGGTCGAGGCCGCCAGCACGGGCCAGCAGGCCATCACCAGCAGGTAGCGGAGCACGGCCGGGACGCAGGCCGCCCAGTCCGGCTGGGCGGTGCCGCGCAGGGCGAGGGTGGTCGCGGCGGCCGCGGCCGCGAGCAGGGCCAGGGCCGCCGCGGTCGCCGCGCAGACGGCGGCGCCGATGGCGAGCTTGGCCGCGAACGCGGTGCCGCGCGAGGCGGCCACCAGCCAGGTGGTCCGGGCCGCGCCCCGGGCGAGGTCGGAGCCGGCCGGGCCGGTGCCGAAGGCGATCAACAGCAGTGCGAGCAGGGGAAGTTGCATGGCGACGGGCTGCCACTGGAGTGCGTCGGCGGCGAGGGCGGGGGTGGGGGCGTCGGTGAAGCCCAGGTCCACGCCGTTGCCGATGCCGAGCACCAGGGCGACGGCGAGCACCACCCAGGTGGAGCGCAGCCCCGCCAGGTGGCGGTACTCGTAGGCGGTGGCACGGCGGAGCGCCGCCCCCCTCGAGACGGCCGGGGGCGGGGTGATCGTGGTGCTCATCGGATCCGGAACTCCTCGTCGGCCACGGAGAGGTAGAAGTCTTCGAGGGTGGGGCGGCGCTCGTCGAGCCAGGAGAGGGCGATGCCGTGACGGGCCGCCAGCTCGCCGACCTGGAAGCGGTCCAGGCCCTCGACGCCCAGCCGGGTGCCGGTCGGGTCCGCGCCGTGCTGCGGGCGCACCCGGGCGCCGGCCTCGGTGGCCAGTTCGGCGAGGCGGGCGGCCCGCGGGCTCTCGACGGTGACGAACCCCGAGGCGCGCGCGGTGAGTTCGCCGACCTCTCCGGTGGCCACCACCCGGCCGTGGGCGAGCACCACGACCCGGTCGGCCGTCTGCTCCATCTCGCCCAGCAGGTGACTGGAGATCAGGACCGCCTTCCCCGAGCGGGCGAGGTCGCGCACGAAGCCGCGCAGCCAGGTCAGGGAGTGCGGGTCCAGGCCGTTGGCCGGCTCGTCCAGGACCAGCACGGCCGGGTCGCCGAGCAGGGCCTGGGCGATGCCGACCCGTTGCGCCATGCCGAGCGAGAGCGCCTTGAGGCGCAGGCCCGCGGCCTCCGACAGGCCGACCAGGGACAGGACTTCGTCCACCCGCGGGGTCGCGACGCCGATCCCGGCGGCGACCGCGCGCAGGTGGGTGCGCACGCTGTGGGAGGGGTGCCCGGCGACGCCGCCGAGGACGGCGCCGACGATCCGGGCGGGGGCGCGGTGGGCCCCGAGGGGCTTGCCGAAGTAGAGGGTGCGGCCCGGACCGGTGGCCAGGCCGAGCATCAGGCGGATGGCCGTGGTCTTGCCCGAGCCGTTGGCGCCGAGGAAGCCGGTGACCGTCCCGGCCGGGAGGTCCAGTGACACGTCGTCGAGGACGGTCCGGCGGCCGAAGCGCTTCCCCAGCCCCTGGGCGGAGACCAGGATCTCCGGTCCGTCGCTCCGATCGTGCGCTTGCACGTCCCCATACCCCTTCATTGCCCGGACTTTACCCATCGGATCGGGAAGAGTCCGGGATTCATGCCGATATCCCCGCCCCCCGACGTCGAAATCCTGTCAGCCGTAAATGCCCGGACGCATAATCCCTGAGGACGAGAAGACGGGTCGTTTGCCCCCCACCCGGCGTGGATCCCCCGGTCGGATGACGGGTGAGGGGACGTCAGCCTGCCAGGGGGTCAGCCGAAGATCCGCTCGTAGAGGGAGTGCAGCCCCGTGCCGATGCCGAGAAGGACCACCAGCGCGAGGAAGAGGGCGAGCGGGAAGAGGGTGAGCTGGGCGACGGCGGGCCAGGCGGGGAGGGTGCCGTCGGTGGGGGAGAGGAGGTGGTAGGCGGTCCAGCCGATCGGCCAGAGGGCCAGGACGGCGAGGGCCAGGCGGCTGTCGACGTCCAGGGAGGCGTGCGCCGGGTCGGGTCGGACGGGGCGGGGCCGCGGGGCCGGGGCGTCGACGGGGGTCGGTAGTGGTGGCCGGACCGTTCCCCAGTACGAGCCGTGGCGGTCCGGGACGATCAGTGCGGTGTGGAAGGCGCGGGGTGACCCGGTGCCGGAGCGGAGCTCGGGCCACAGGCCCAGCCAGGCGAGGCCCTGCGGTGGGCGGTCGCCGAGGTAGAGCAGGTGCCCGGTGCTGCCGGCCAGGTCGAGGTGCAGGCACTCCTCGGTGGTGGTGGGAGCGCCGTCGACGTTGCGGTCGATCTCCTCCTCGGGCAGGTCGCGGGTGACGGTCTTCCCGGTGACCCGGATGCGGTGCCACTGCGGGCCGGTCGCGTAGAACTCCTCGATCCGCTCCACGGCCCGGCTCCCGCCGAGCCCGGTCCAGGACGCGCCCGAGATCACGGTGCCGAGCAGCACGATCCCGATCCAGACCCGGACGGCCGTCCGCTCGATCGGCGCGGGTTCGGTGGCCGCGTCGAGTGCCGGGGCGGCCAGGGGCGCCTGGCCCGGGGCGGTGAGCAGGCGGACCCGGTGGTCGACCTCGACGCCGGCCAGCGACCTGGACTGCGCCGTGCCGAACGGTTCCCCGGGGGTGCCGGCGACCGGCGCGAACCGGTAGTCCTGGTCGGAGCGGTAGGCGGGCAGGCGGTCGCCGTTCTCCTCCGGCGGGAGGAGCACGTACTCGCCCCACTGCGCCCCCGCCGCCACCAACTCGGCCTGACGGGCCGAGACTTCGGGGTGCGCGCCGCTGAACGGCACGAACAGGGCGGGTACCAGCGCCACCAGCGGCAGTGCCACGGCGAAGTACCAGGGAGCCCGTCGTCGTTCGACGGCGTTCGCCGCGGTCTGGACGGCCACCAGGTCGGCGGCGGTCGGCGGCGCCGTGGCCTCGGCCACCTCGGGGAACACGTCGCTCCTGGGCGCCAGACTGCCCGCGACCAGCCAGAGCAGGCCGCACAGCACGCCCAGGCCGAGCAGGGTGAGCGGGAGCGTCCGGACGCCGGGGCGCCACGGCTCCAGCAGGATCGCCACCAGGTAGGCGAGGAAGGCGAGGTGGGTGACGGCTCCGGTGGCACGGGTCCAGACGGTGGGGCTGCGGAGTCCGGTGCGCTCCTGGTGCTCGGGCGGCGGCTCGGTGGTGGCCGCGTCCCTGGGCGTGCCGCTCTGGTCAGCCGTCATGACCCGTGCTCCCCCGTGCCGGTCGTCGGTCCGTCCGGGCGAGGATACGGACCGGGGGTGGAGGTGGCCAGGCGGTGGAGGTGAACGGATGGTCAAGAACGGTGTGCGGCAGGTCAGTTGTCGTGGCCGAGGAGGCGGCGGACGAGGCCGTGGACGGCGGTGCCGAGGGTGAGGAGGCCGGTCAGGACGATGGCGCCGACGGACGGGACGAGGAGGAGTTGGCCGAGCCGCGTCAGCACGGGCAGCGGGCCGTCGCCGGGGAAGAGCAGCTGGTAGGCGCTCCAGGCGGTGGGCCAGGCGGCCAGGTAGGCGGTGGTCAGCAGGCGGAGTTCGCGGTTGACCGGGGCGAGTCGGGTTCGTGACCGGTGAACTCGGCTTCCCACGAGGGTGATTGCGGCGGCGAGGAGGGCGAGGCCGAGGCAGACCCGGGCGGCGGTGGGGCCGAACGGGGCGAAGAGGGAGAGGGCCGCGCCGACCGAGAGTCCGGCGACCACCGCGTGGCGCGCGGCGCGCGGCCAGGGCGAGCGGGGGGAGGGGGCGGGGGAGGGGGCGGCCAGGGCGAACCAGCTTGCGGCCACCCAGGAGGCGGTGGCTGCGGCGCCGGCGGCGAGGAGGGCGAGCGGGAGCGGGCGGACCGAGGGCTGCCAGGGCGTCAGGGCGGCCGAGAGCAGGTGGCCGAGGGTGGCCAGGGCGGCGAGCGCACCGGTGGCCCTGGTCCAGACGGTCGGGAGCCGGTGCGCGGGGGCGGGGTCGCGGGTGGGCTCGACGGCGGGGACGGGCGGCGGGGGCGGAGGCGCGTCCACCGGGGTGGTGGCGGGTGGTGCGTCCGCCGCGGGGCCGCCCGGGACGGCGTCCCGGGGTGTGTCCTGATGGCCCGTCACGGTCACCGCACCCCCGTCCTGATCAGTCCGTTCGGGTGAGGGTACGGGCTGCTGGGGCGGCGCGGATAGCCCGGCCGGGTGAGGAGTTGACGGGTGGTCAGTGCGAGGTTGCGGTCGTCCCCCCCTGATGGCGGTACGTGACGGGAATGTTGCGGAGAGTTGTGTTCCGATGGGTGGCGTCAACCCCAGAACGTCGGCGGGGGTGCGCCTCGCGCCCGGCCGCCTGAACCGAGAGGTACCCATGCCCTCCACCGTCAGCCGTGCCACCGGGAAGCGCCGCACCGCGCGCCGACTCGCCATCGCCAGCGCGGCCCTGGTCGCCGTCGCCGGCCAGATGATGACCCTGCCGTCCGCCGACGCGCGCGGCTCCGGCGACGGGCGCCGCTCCCCCGGGCACGGTGACACGATCGAGCAGAACGTCCTGCCGATGAAGACCCGCTTCGACGGCCTGTTCCACGGTTCGATCACCCGGATCAGCAACTCGCTGATGACCTGCGACGAGACCAAGCCGCCGGTCGACCCGAACCAGCCGCCCTGCGAGCAGGCCCGGACGGGCGAGGGCTCGCGTCCGATCAACAACAACTACCACATGAAGTACATCAACATCGATCCCGGTTCGATCGGTCCGGAGGGCGACGAGATCTACTCCGCCAGCTCCGCCGACCTGAATCTGGTCGAGGGCTCCAAGGTCAAGTACGCCCGCCTGTACTGGGGCGGCACCCGGGGCATCGACGACGTGGTGCTGCCGCAGAGCCAGATCGACGAGGTCTACCTCAAGCTCCCGGGCGACGCGCAGTACACCAACATCGAGAACCAGCAGCCGAGCATCGGCTACATCACCACCGAGGCCGAGAGCAGCTACCAGGCCTCGGCCGACATCACCGACATGGTGAAGAAGCACGGCAACGGCACCTACACCGTGGCCAACATGGACTCCGTGGTGAAGCCGCACAGCTGGGGCGGCTGGACGATCGTGGTGGCCTACGAGAACGACTGCAAGCCGCTGCGCCACATCCACCTCTGGGACGGCTTCGTCCCCGAGCTGCCGAACAGCCCGGAGATCAGCCTCAAGCTCGACGGCCTGGTCACCCCGGCGACCGGCCCGATCCAGGCCAAGCTCGGCTACGTGGTCTACGACGGTGACCTCAAGTGGACCGGCGACACCTTCTACGCCAAGTCCACCAACGGCCCGAAGACCGAGTTCACCGACCAGAACCACTTCTCCAAGGACGCGTTCAACTCCACCATCGAGGAGCTGACGCCGGCCGACCAGTTCGTCCGGGTGCCGTACAACCGGAACAACTTCGGCTACGACTCCAACCGGTGGGACATCTCGAAGATCCTGCGCAACGGCGACACGGACATCACCGCCACCGTCGACACCGACGAGGACGGCTACAACCTGGGCGTCTTCTACGCCTACGTGAACATGGACGAGTCGCAGGAGGGCCTGGCCCCGAAGGACTGACCCGTCAGACCGCGCTCCGCTGCCGCGCCTTCGCCGAATCCCGGCGGGGGCGCGGCAGTCGCACGACCGGGCCCGCGCGCAGGGCCCGCTCCAACGGCCGTTCCACGTACCGGAAGAGGGCTGCGGCCACGCCCAGTGAGCCGCCCGCCAGCAGCAGCCAGACGCCGAGCAGCACCGCGGTCCCGTCCGGGCGTCCGTACGCCGCGAGCCAGCAGCGGAAGCCGATCTCGTGCACCAGGTACCAGGCGAAGGACCACTCGCCGAGCCGGACCAGCGGCCGCTGCCCGAAGGCCCGCCGGCCGTTCAGGTCGGCCTGCGCGGCGGCCGCGATCAGCGCGGCGAAGAGCGGCGCGGCGAGCAACTGCGAGGCGCACCACGGTCCGTACCAGCGCTGGTCCGGCACGGCCAGGTGCCAGGGCACCAGCGCGGCGTGGAAGGCGAGCACCGCCAGCCCGGCCGGGAGCAGCGGCACCCGGAGCGCGGTGCCCCGGCGGAGTGCCAGGCCGAGCACCACCCCGAGCAGGAACTGCGGCGTCCGGGTGAGCGGCAGGTAGTCCAGCAGCCAACTGCGCAGCGCCGGATCGTCCACCGCCGCACCGGCGAGCCAGAGCAGCGGGCCGCTCAGCAGACACGCCACCGCCACCGCCCGCAGCCGGCGCCCCGTCAGCAGCGCGAGCAGGAACGGGAGGAGCAGGTAGAACCAGGCCTCGTCCCCGAGCGACCAGCTCGCCGGGTTCCCGCCCTTGGCCGTGGCCGGCAGCCAGGCGTGCAGCAGCGGCAGCGACCAGAGCGCGGCACCCACCGGCACGGCGGCGCCGATCGCCGCGTAGGCGGCCAGCGAGAGCGCGGTGCTGAGCGCGTGCAACGGCCAGATCCGGGCCAGCCGGCGGCGCAGGAAGACGTGCACCGGCACCCGGGCCCCGTCGTACGTCCAGGCCAGCACCGCACCGGAGAGCACGAAGAAGAAGGTCACCCCGCTGCGCCCGTACCAGACCAGCGGACTGATCAGCGGAAGCTCGCCCAGCTGGCGGGAGAGGTGGTAGAGCACCACCAGCAGGGCGGCCCAGAACCGCAGGCCGGTGAGGGAGGGGAGACGGGAGGGCGGACGGGAAGGCGGACGGGAGGGCGGACGCACACCGGGCCCAACGCCACCGGCGGCACGGAGGTTGCTCCCGGAGGCGGGCGGGCCTGACGCCGCGCCAGCTGACGCACCGTCGTCCGGGTCACCGGGGCCGGGAGCCCGTACGCTCGTCCCAGGTGCGAACAGGGAGGCGGGCCGCAGTGGCGGAGCGGAGCAGTCGGCTGGAAGTACGGCTGGTGCGGCGTGGGTTCTCCGATCCGGACGCGGCCGTCCGGCTGCTGGCGGGGCCGGGGCTGGGTGGTCCGGGCCTGGACGGGCTGGCCGAGGACCCGGTGCTGCTGGACGCGCTCGGCGCGACCGCCGACCCGGACCTGGCGCTGCTCGGCCTGGCCCGGCTGCTGGAGGCGCTCGACGGGCCCGAGCGGCAGACCCTGCGGGACACCCTGACCAGCTCCAAGCCGCTGCGCGACCGGCTGCTCTCGGTGCTCGGCGCCTCCGCCGCGCTCGGCGACCACCTGGCCCGGCACCCGCGCGACTGGCACGCCCTGGTCACCTTCGAACTGCGCGACGTGCACCCGGCGAGGGAGGACTTCCAGCACGTGCTGCGCCAGCGGGTGCGCGCCGCCGACGCCCCGCCCGCCGACGCGCTGCGCGCCGCCTACCGCCGCTGCCTGCTGGCCATCGCCGCCCGCGACCTGAGCGGCACCGCCGACCTGCCGCAGACCGGCGCCGAGCTGGCCGACCTGGCCGGGGCCACCCTGCAGACGGCACTGGAGATCGCCGAGGAGGAGGACCCGGAGGCGGCCGGGCAGTGCCGGCTCGCGGTGATCGGGATGGGCAAGTGCGGCGGCCGGGAGCTCAACTACGTCTCGGACGTGGACGTGATCTTCGTGGCCGAGGCCCGCGACGGGGTCGAGGAGCACCGGGCCCTGCAGTCCGCCACCCGGCTGGCCGCCCGGCTGATGCGGCTGTGCTCCGACACCACCGGCGAGGGCACCATCTGGCCGGTGGACGCCAACCTCCGGCCCGAGGGGCGCAACGGTCCGCTGGTGCGCACCCTGGCCAGCCACCTGGCGTACTACCAGCGCTGGGCCAAGACCTGGGAGTTCCAGGCCCTGCTGAAGGCCCGTCCGGTGGCCGGGGACGCCGAGCTCGGCGCCGCCTACGCCGAGGCCACCGCCCCGCTGGTCTGGCAGGCCGCCGAGCGGGAGAACTTCGTCGCCGACGTCCAGCAGATGCGCCGCCGGGTGGTGGACGCCATCCCCGCCACCGAACTGGACCGGCAGCTCAAGCTCGGCCCCGGCGGCCTGCGCGACGTCGAGTTCGCCGTCCAGCTGCTCCAGCTGGTGCACGGCCGCACCGACCCCGGGGTGCACAGCCCCAACACCCTCCAGGCCCTGGATCAGCTGAGCGCCGGCGGCTACGTCGGCCGGGCCGACGCCGCGTCGCTGGACGCCGCGTACCGCTTCCTGCGCGCCATGGAGCACCGCATCCAGCTGCACCGGCTGCGCCGCACCCACCTGATGCCCACCGACCCGGCCGACCTGCGGCGCCTGGCCCGTTCGCTGGCCCCGCAGATCAACGACGACACCAACGCGGACGCGGTCGCCGCGCTCCAACGGGAGTGGCGGCGGCACGCGGTGGAGGTCCGGCGGCTGCACGAGAAGCTGTTCTACCGCCCGCTGCTGGACGCCGTCGCCGAGCTGCCCGCCGGGGCGACCGGCCTCTCGCCGACCGCCGCCAAGGCCCGGCTGGAGGCGCTCGGCTACGCCGACCCGGCCGCCGCGCTGCGCCACCTGACCGCACTGGCCTCCGGGGTCAGCCGCAAGGCGGCGATCCAGCGCACCCTGCTGCCGGTGCTGCTCGGCTGGTTCGCCGACTCGGCCGACCCGGACGCCGGGCTGCTGAACTTCCGTCAGGTCTCCGACGCGCTCGGCCGCACCCCCTGGTACCTGCGGCTGCTGCGGGACGAGAGCGCCGCCGCCGAGCAGCTGGCCCGGGTGCTCTCGGCCGGGCGGCTCGCCCCGGACCTGCTGCTGCGGGCCCCCGAGGCGGTCGCCATGCTGGGCGACCCGAACGGGCTGGCGCCGCGCGGGCGCCCCGCCCTGGAGGCGGAGGTGCTGGCCGCCGTCGGCCGGGCCGGCAGCGCCGCGGCGGGTGTCGCGGCGGCCCGGTCGGTCCGGCGGCGGGAGCTGTTCCGGACGGCGGCGGCCGATGTGCTCGGCCGCTTCGGGGACGATCCCGGCGAGGCGGTCGACGCGGCCGGGGAGGCGCTCACCGCGCTCAACGCCGCCACCCTCCAGGGCGCCCTGCGGGCCTGCACCGCCGAGTGGGAGGCGGCCAACGGCGAGCTGCCGACCAGGCTGGCGGTGATCGCGATGGGCCGCTTCGGCGGCCGCGAGATGGGCTACGGCTCCGACGCCGACGTGCTCTTCGTCCACGAGCCCCGGCTCGGCGCGCTGGAGCACGACGCGGCGAAGGCCGCCCAGACCGTCGTCCACCAGCTGCGCACCCTGCTCGGCGCCCCCTCCACCGAGCCGCCGCTGCTGGTCGACGCCGATCTGCGCCCGGAGGGCCGGCAGGGCCCGCTGGTGCGCACGCTGGCCTCGTACGAGGCGTACTACCGGCGCTGGTCGCACGTCTGGGAGGCCCAGGCGCTGCTGCGGGCCGAGCCGGTGGCGGGCGACGCGGAGCTGGGCGAGCGGTTCCGGGCGCTGATCGACCCGCTGCGCTACCCGGGCGGCGGCGTGCCGGAGAAGGATCTGCTGGAGATCCGCCGGATCAAGGCCCGGATCGAGGCCGAGCGGCTGCCGCGCGGGGCCGACCCGACCACCCACACCAAGATCGGCCGGGGCGGCCTGGCGGACGTCGAGTGGACGGTGCAGCTGCTCCAGCTGCTCCACGGCCACCGCGTCCCCGCCCTGCGCACCACCCGGACCAGGGCCGCCCTGGCGGCGGCCGAGGCGGCCGGGCTGCTGGCCGCCGAGGACGCGGCGGTGCTGGACGCCGCCTGGGTGCTGGCCTCCCGGGTGCGCGGCGCGGTGATGCTGGTCCGCGGCCGCCCGGGCGACAGCTTCCCCGCCGACGCCCGCGAACTCGCCGGGGTGGCCCGCTACCTCGGCTACGGCAGCGGCCACACCGGCGAGCTGGTCGACGACTACCGCCGCACCACGCGAAGGGCCCGCTCCGTCGTCGAGCGCCTGTTCTACGGCTGATCGACGGGGGCGGGCCCTCGGGGTGGTGCTGGGTCAGGCGGCGGCCTTCTCGGTCCAGGCGGCGGGGACGGTGACCGGGGTGTCGTCCTCGGGTTCGCCCGGGATGCGGGGGAGCTGGTAGGCCCAGACGTGGTAGACCACGCGGGCGGCGGCGAAGCCGGCCGCCAGGCAGAGGATGCCGCCGACGGCGTCCATCCAGAAGTGGTTGGCGGTGGAGACGATCACCAGCAGGGTGACCGCCGGGTAGAGCAGGCCGAGCAGCCGGACCCAGAGCGGGCGGGCCAGGAAGAAGATCGTCAGCCCGCACCAGAGCGACCAGCCGATGTGCATCGAGGGCATCGCCGCGTACTGGTTGGAGACGTTCGCCGCCGCGCCGGAGGCCATCGAGCCCCAGGTGTCGTGCACCTTGACGGTGTCGATGAAGTCACCGCCGGTCATCAGGCGGGGCGGGGCGAGCGGGAAGAAGTAGAAGCCGATCAGGGCCAGCCCGGTGGTCAGGAAGAGCACCGTGCGGGTCGCCGCGTAGCGGCCCGGGTGGGAGCGGTAGAGCCAGACCAGCACGCCGATGGTCACGATGAAGTGCAGCGTGGCGTAGTAGTAGTTCATCCCGACGATCAGCCAGGTGACCGAGTCGACCGCGTGGTTGACCGAGCGTTCGACCGCGATGCCGAGGCTCTGCTCCAGGTCCCAGATCCACGAGGCGTGCTTCTGCGCGGTCGCCTCCTGCTCGGGCACCGCGTTGCGGACCAACGAGTAGATCCAGTAACTGATGCCGATCAGGGCGAGCTCGAACCAGAGCCGGGGCCGGGCGGGGGAGCGGCGCTGCCCCCGGATGCGGCTGCGCAGCGCGGCGCCGGTGGACTGGGCGGCCAGGGTGGCTCCGTCCGGCTGGTGGCTCGTACGGGCCTCGCCAGGGACGGAACCTGCCCGGGCCGCGGCCGGTGCGCTCGTGGCGTCGGCGGTGCGGATCTCGGTCGGTTCCCCCATGGACGAGAAGTCTGCCAGACGTGCTGTGGCTGCCTGCTCATCCTGCGGTAGTGGATTCTTCACCGCCCGTCCCCCTTCGGGGGTAGGGGGTCGGGTACCGGAGGCTGACATGGAGTCCATTGTGGCCCCTTCGGGTACGGCCGGTCGACGTGGCCCCCCGGGCTGCGGCCCGCCGAGGCAACGGTTCGGTCAAGACTGCTCCTGCAACGATTTCTGCATCTTGCTGAAACATTTTGCAATCGCTAGCGTCCAGCCACCCACTCGACGACGAGCCGCCTCAAGGGAGCCCAGCTGTGGCCGAAGTCCAGCCCCGCCGCCCACGGAGCACGACCCCCTACAAGCGACCCGGCCGGACGGCCGTGCTGATCGCCGCCTCGCTGCTGGCCACCGGGCTGGGGGCCGCCCCGCTCGCGGTGGCCGCTCCGGCGCCGGCCGCGCCGCCCTCGGACCGGGCGATGGCCGAGCGCGCCGACCGGCACGACCTGACGCGGGAGCAGTTCTACTTCGTCCTGCCCGACCGCTTCGCCAACGGCGACCGCGGCAACGACACCGGCGGCATCCCCGGCGACCGGATGGCCAACGGCCTGGACCCGGCGGACAAGGGCTTCTACCACGGCGGTGACCTCAAGGGCCTGATCGAGAAGCTGGACTACGTCCAGGACCTGGGCACCACCGCGATCTGGATGGCCCCGCTGTTCGAGAACCGACCGGTGCAGGGCACCGGGGCGGACGCCTCGGCCGGCTACCACGGCTACTGGATCACCGACTTCACCAAGGTCGACCCCCACTTCGGGACCAACGACCAGCTCAAGGAGCTGATCGCCAAGGCGCACGCCCGGGGCATCAAGGTCTTCTTCGACGTCATCACCAACCACACCGCCGACGTGGTCGACTTCAAGGAGCAGAAGTACGACTACCGCTCGGCCGGCGCCTACCCGACCCTGGACGCCGACGGCCGCCCGGTGGACGAGACCGCGATCGCCGACGCGGCCGCCCAGTGGCCGAGGACCACCGCCGACTCCTTCCCCTACAGCCCGGTCTTCCGCACCGAGGCCGACAAGCGGGCCAAGACCCCGAACTGGCTGAACGACCCCGCGCTCTACCACAACCGGGGCAACTCGACCTTCGTCGGCGAGTCCGCCACCGAGGGCGACTTCTCCGGCCTGGACGACCTGGACACCCAGAACCCCCGGGTGGTCAAGGGTATGCAGGACATCTACAAGACCTGGGTCAGGGAGACCGGGGTCGACGGCTTCCGGATCGACACCGTCAAGCACGTCAACACGGCCTTCTGGTCCCAGTGGGCCCCCGAACTCAAGGGCTACGCGGCCAAGCTGGGCAACGACGACTTCTTCATGTTCGGCGAGGTCTACTCCGGCGACCCGGCGGTGACCGCCCCGTACGTCACCAAGGGCAAGCTGCAGGCCACCCTGGACTTCGGCTTCCAGGAGAGCGCCCGCCGGTACGTCTCGCAGGGCGGCTCGGCCCGGGTGCTCTCCGAGCTGTACGCGCAGGACTACCGCTACACCACCGCCGACACCAACGCCTACGGCCTGCCGACCTTCCTCGGCAACCACGACATGGGCCGCTTCGGCAGCTTCCTGCAGGCCGACAACCAGGGCGCGAGCCCCGAACTGCTGCTGCGCAAGGACCGGTTGGCCAACGAGCTGATGTTCCTGACCCGGGGTCAGCCGGTGGTCTACTACGGCGACGAGCAGGGCTTCACCGGCGCGGGCGGGGACAAGGACGCCCGGCACGACATGTTCGCCTCGAAGACCGCCTCGTACAACGCGGACGAGGTGATCGGCGGCACCAAGGGCCCGGCCGACCGGTACGGCACCGGCGGTGCGCTCTACCGGGGCATCGCCGACCTGGCCCGACTGCGCAGGCAGCACCCGGCCTTGGCGGACGGCGCGCAGATAGAGCGGTACGCCGCGGACGGGGCCGGGGTGTACGCCTTCTCCCGGATCGACGCCAAGGAGCAGGTCGAGTACCTGGTCGCGGTCAACAACGCGGCCGAGCCGAAGACCGTCACGCTGGACACCTTCTCGGCCGGCACCGACTTCGAGCAGCTCTACCCGGCGGCGGGGCAGAAGCTCACCAGCGGGGCCGACCGCAAGGTGACGGTCACCGTCCCGGCGTACTCCTCGGTGGTGCACAAGGCCGCCAAGAAGCTGGCGAAGAGCACCGCCGCGCCCCAACTCACGCTGCGCGCACCGGAGAACGGCTCGACCGGCACGGTGACCGTCGGCGCCGAGGTGCCGGGCGGCGGGTTCAACCGGGTGTCGTTCGCCGCGCAGATCGGCAACGGGCCCTGGCAGCAGCTGGGTTCGGCGGACAACGGGACGTACAAGGCCACCCAGGACCTGACCGGGGTGGCCCCCGGCACGGTGGTCCGGTACAAGGCCGTGGTCCGCGACGGCAGCGGCAACCTGCGCTCCGCGACCGCGAGCTTCACCACCGGCACCCCCGCCCCGAAGCCGGTGCCGAGCGCCACCTCGCGCCCGTACGCGGTCGTGCACTACCAGCGGAAGAACGCCGACTACGACGGCTGGAACATGTACGCCTGGGGCGACCTGGCGGACGGCGAGTCGACCCAGTGGCCGGCCGGGCACGCCTTCAGCGGGCGGGACGGCTACGGGGCCTTCGCCTACGTGAAGTTGAAGAGCGGCGCGGCCGACGTCGGCTTCGTGGTGGAGAACAACGGCACCAAGGACACCGACGGCGACCGGCACGTCGACCTCGGCACCACCGGTGAGGTCTGGGTCAAGGAGGGCGATCCGAAGGTCTACACGAGCAACCCGGACCCGGCCGTGCCCGTCCCGGCGAACACCGCCGTCATCCACTACCAGCGGGCCGACGGGAACTACGACGGCTGGGGCCTGCACGACTGGACCGGCGCGGCCAGCCCCACCGACTGGGGCAACCCGCTGATGCCCGCCCGCAAGGACTCCTACGGCGCCGTCTTCGAGGTGCCGCTGGCCCCCGGGGCGACCAGCCTGAGCTACATCCTGCACCGGGGCAACGACAAGGACCTGCCCAACGACCAGTCGCTGGACTTCGCCACCAGCGGCCGCGAGGTCTGGCTGATCGGCGGTCAGGAGGGCCACCTGCTGCCGCAGTCGGCCGGGGCCTCCTCGCAGCTGGACCTCTCCTCCGCGCGGGCCCAGTGGATCGACGCGAAGACGGTCGTGGTGCCCGCGAACTACGGCGCGGGCGACGCCGCGCTGAACGGCGGCACCAGCGCCCAGCTGATCTACGACCCGGCCGGCGGGATCACCGTCGACAAGGGGGTGCTCAGCAAGCCCGGGCAGTGGATCCGGCTCACCCCCGGCTCCCTGACGGCGGACCAGAAGAAGAAGTACCCGCACCTGGCCGGGTACCGCGCCTTCACCGTGGACGCCCGGGACGCCCGCCGCACCACCGAGGCGCTCCGCGGCCAGCTGCTCTTCACCGAGCACCTGCCGAACGGCGCCGCGCTGGCCGCCACCGGCGTGCAGATCCCCGGCGTGCTGGACGACCTGTACGCGGCCGGGGCCGCGAAGGCCCAACTCGGCCCGGTGTACCGGGAGGCCGGCGGCTGGGGCTGGTGGCGCGAGCGCCGGGTGACGCTGTCGCTCTGGGCGCCGACCGCCACCGAGGTCTCCGTCCAGCTCTTCGACGGGCCGAGCGGCGGCACCCCGCGGACGGTGCCGCTGCGCCGGGACGAGGCCACCGGCGTCTGGTCGCTGACCAGGGACGCCGGGGAGCTGGACGGCAGGTACTACCTGTACCAGGTGAAGGTCTGGGCGCCGAGCGTCGGCAAGGTGGTGACCAACCTGGTCACCGACCCGTACTCGGTGGCCCTCTCCACCGACTCCACCCGCTCCCTGGTGGCCGATCTGACGGCCCGTGACACCAAGCCGCGCGGCTGGGACCAGCACCGCGCCCCGCAGGCCGTGCCGCCGCAGAAGCAGCAGATCCAGGAGCTGCACGTACGGGACTTCTCGGCCACCGACAGCACCGTGCCGGCCGCCGAGCGCGGCACCTACAAGGCCTTCACCGAGTCGAAGTCGGCCGGGATGAAGCACCTGAAGGAGCTGGCCGCGGCGGGCGTCACCACCGTCCACCTGCTGCCCACCTTCGACATCGCCACCATCCGGGAGAACCGGGCCCAGCAGCAGCTGCCCGCCTGCGACCTGGCCGCGCTGCCGGCCGACGGCGAGCAGCAGCAGGAGTGCGTGGCGGCCGTCCAGGCGGGCGACGCCTACAACTGGGGCTACGACCCGCTGCACTACACGGTGCCGGAGGGCTCCTACGCCACCGACCCGAACGGCCTGGCGCGCACCGTGCAGTTCCGCGAGATGGTGCAGGCGATGCACGAGGCCGGGCTGCGGGTGGTGCTGGACGTGGTCTACAACCACACCGCCGCCTCCGGGCAGGCCGAGCACTCGGTGCTCGACAAGGTGGTGCCCGGCTACTACCAGCGGCTGAGCGACACGGGGAAGGTCACCACCGACTCCTGCTGCGCGGACACCGCGCCCGAGCACGCCATGATGAACAAGCTGGTGGTCGACTCGGTGGTGACCTGGGCCCGCGAGTACCGGGTGGACGGCTTCCGCTTCGACCTGATGGGCCTGGACCCCAAGCAGACCATGCTGGACGTCCGCTCCGCGCTGGACCGGCTGACGCTCCGCCAGGACGGGGTGGCGGGCAAGGACCTCTTCCTCTACGGCGAGGGCTGGAACTTCGGCGTCGTCGCCAACGACGCCCGCTTCGTCCAGGCCACCCAGCTGAACATGGCCGGAACCGGCATCGCCACCTTCAACGACCGGATCCGGGATGCCGCCCGCGGCGGCAACTTCATGCTCGACTCCGCGCCGCAGCAGGGCTTCGCCTCCGGGCTCTTCACCGACCCGAACGGCTCGGCGGCCAACGGCACCCCCGAGGAGCAGCGGGCCCGGCTGCTGCGGCAGATGGACCAGGTGAAGGTCGGACTGACCGGGAACCTGGCGGGGTACTCCTTCACCGACAGCAGCGGACGGACCGTCACCGGTGAGGGCGTGGACTACAACGGCGCCCCGACCGGCTACGCGGCCGACCCAGGGGAGGCGCTGGAGTACCTCGACGCGCACGACAACGCGGACCTGTTCGACGCGCTGGCCTACAAGCTGCCCGTCACCACCGCGCCCGCCGACCGGGCCCGGATGCAGGCGCTCGGCCTCTCGCTCACCGCGCTGAGCCAGGGCCCGGGCTTCCTGCAGGCCGGCAGCGAGCGGCTGCGCTCCAAGTCGCTGGACGCCAACTCCTACGACTCCGGTGACTGGTTCAACGCGATCGAGTGGGACTGCGCCAAGGGCAACGGCTTCGGCCGGGGCCTGCCGATGGCGGCCGACAACAAGGCGATGTGGCCGGCGGCCAAGCAGCTGCTGGCCGACCCGAAGCTGCGGGTGGGCTGCAACGAGATCTCCTCGGCGGACGAGCAGTACCGGCAGTTCGTCCGGATCAAGCAGTCCTCGCCGCTGTTCGCCCTCGCCACCACGGCCGAGGTGCAGCGCCGCCTCTCCTTCCCGCTCTCCGGTACGGCCGGCGAGCAGCCGGGCGTGATCACCATGCACCTGGACGGCACCGGCCTGCCCGGCGCGGAGCGCGGCATCACCGTGGTGTTCAACGCGACCCCGGCCGAACAGCGCCAGACCGTGCCCGGGGCGGCGGGCAGCGCGCAGCGCCTGCACCGGGTGCAGGCGGACGGGGCCGATCCGGTGGTGAAGGGCGCCCGCTTCGAGCCGGCCACCGGGACCTTCACGGTGCCGGCCCGGACGGTGGCGGTCTTCGTCCAGGGCTGACGCCCTCACAGGGGTCCGTCCGTTCACAGGGGCCCGTCCGTTCACAGCGGACGGGCCCGTTCACAGGCACGACATGTGGCTGATACGAGTCATCGTCAAGTCGCATGGCCGGAAATCGCCGTCCGGCGTCCCGGGGTGGTGACACCCGGGCGCCGGGCGGCGCTGTTTCGGGGTCCACGGAGGGCCGGCGCCGCCGACCGACCGACCGTCCGGACGGGTGGCGATCCTGCCGCTGTTCAGTGCGGATCTGCCGGATGCGAAGCGGTTCCGGAAGGCGACAAGCGTTTTCGCCAGCCCCTTGCGCACCACGGGAGTTGGCACCGGTGCGAGGCTCGTGTGCCTGGGTCGGATATCGGCCAATCCGTGACGTGCATCTGTCATTCACGGCGGGTTTGCTGCCACGATTCCCCCTGCCGCGGACGAGATGGCCCCAAGTCCCCAACCGACGCGGCGTTCCAGCGCAGGCAAGGCGCTACCAAGCACCACTCCTTTCAACGCACCGACCCGGGCGTCGCACAGGCAGCCCGGGGCCCCCGCTGTGCCGCAACCCCGCGGCCAGGTTCTCTCCACCGTCCGTGCACCCCGCGGGCGGTCGGAAAAGGAGTCCGCATGTCCCGCTACACCCACGCCCGGGTGACGATGGCCGCGCTCGCCGCGACCACCGCCCTGGTGGTGACCGCCCTGCCCACGATGGCGCAGGCGTCCCCGCAGGCCCCCTCCCAGGTCAACTCGATCGCGGCCGGCAAGGCCAGCCTCCTCGCCTCCGCCGACCAGCAGGGCGCCGGCCTGGTCCAGTCCCTCGGCCTCGGCGGCCAGGAGAAGCTGGTCGCCAAGGACGTCGTGGTCGACGCCGACGGCTCCCGCCACCTGCGCTACGAGCGCACCTTCGCGGGCCTCCCGGTGCTCGGTGGCGACCTGGTCGTCCACCAGACCGCCGGTGGCCTCACCAAGGGCGTGGACAAGGCGAGTTCGGAGGCGCTGACCGGCTTCAGCACCACCCCGAAGCTGGCCGCCCCGGCCGCCCAGTCCTCGGCGCTCGCCGCCGAGCAGGGCTCCAGCCTGGACACCGCTCCCCGCCTGGTCGTCTGGGCCGCCTCGGGCGCCCCGCGGCTGGCCTACGAGACCGTGGTCTCGGGCGTCGAGTCGGACGGCACCCCGTCCCGGATGCACGTGGTGACGGACGCCCAGACCGGCGCCCTGATCCAGAAGTACGAGGGCATCAAGAAGGGCACCGGCCAGGGCGTCTTCGTCGGCAACGTCACCATCGGCACCTCGCTGTCGGGTTCGACGTACCAGATGAAGGACACCGCGCGCGGTGGCCAGTACACCACCAACCTGAACAACGGGACCTCGGGGAACGGCACCCTGTTCACCAAGGCCACCGACGCCTGGGGCAACGGCCTCGCCTCCAACAAGGAGTCGGCCGCCGTCGACGCGCACTACGGCGCGGGCGCGACCTGGGACTACTACAAGAACACCTTCAACCGCAGCGGCATCCGCAACGACGGCGTCGGCGCCTTCAGCCGGGTCCACTACGGCAGCAACTACGTCAACGCCTTCTGGGACGACGGCTGCTTCTGCATGACCTACGGCGACGGCTCGGGCAACAACGCCCCGCTGACCGCGCTGGACGTGGCCGGCCACGAGATGACCCACGGCGTCACCTCCAACACCGCCAACCTCACCTACTCGGGCGAGTCCGGCGGTCTGAACGAGGCCACCTCGGACATCTTCGGCACCATGGTCGAGTGGTACGCCAACCTGCCCGCCGACCCGCCGGACTACCTGATCGGCGAGGAGATCAACATCAACGGGGACGGCACGCCGCTCCGTTACATGGACAAGCCCTCCAAGGACGGCTCCTCCAAGGACTCGTGGTACTCGGGCATCGGCAACGTGGACGTGCACTACTCGTCCGGCCCGGCCAACCACTTCTTCTACCTGCTGTCCGAGGGCAGCGGCGCGAAGGTCGTCAACAACGTCAGCTACAACAGCCCGACGGTGAACAACATCACCGTCGCCGGCATCGGCCGGGACAAGGCCGCGGCGATCTGGTACCGCGCGCTGACCGTCTACATGACCTCCAGCACCAACTACGCCCAGGCCCGCACCGCCACCGAGAACGCGGCCAAGGACCTGTACGGCGCCGGCTCGACCGAGCTCTACCAGGTCGGCATGGCGTGGGCCGGCGTCGCGGTCGGCCAGCCGCCGACCAACCCGGGCACCGTCACCGTGACCAGCCCCGGCAACCAGACCACCAAGGTCAACACCGCGGTGAACCTGCAGATCAACGCCAGCGGCGGCACCGCCCCGCTGACCTTCTCGGCCACCGGCCTGCCGGCCGGCCTGTCGATCTCCACCTCCGGGAAGATCACCGGCACCCCGACCACCGAGGGCACCTCGAACGTGACGGTCACCGCCACGGACGCCGCCAACAAGTCGGGCACGGCCAGCTTCACCTGGACCGTGAACAACGTCACCAGCACCTGCACCCCGGCGCAGCTGCTCGGCAACGCGGGCTTCGAGTCCGGCAACACCACCTGGACCACGACCTCGGGCGTGATCGACAGCGGCACCAGCAAGCCCGCCCGCACCGGCTCCTACAAGGCCTGGCTGAACGGCTACGGCTCCTCGCACACCGACAGCGCCTCGCAGACCGTCTCCATCCCGGCCGGCTGCAAGGCCACCCTCGGCTTCTACCTGCGCATCGACACCGCCGAGACCGGCACCACCCAGTACGACAAGCTCACCGTCTCGGTGAACGGCACCGCGCTGAAGACCTACTCCAACGTGGACGCCGTCTCCTCCTACCAGCTGCGCACCTTCGACCTCTCGGCCTACGCCGGCCAGAGCGTCACCCTGAAGTTCAACGGTGTCGAGGACGCGTCGCTCGCGACCAGCTTCCTGATCGACGACACCTCCATCGCCACCAGCTGACGCACCCTCAGCGGTAGTTGAGCCCCGGCCCGGCGGATCCCATCCGTCGGGCCGGGGTACTTCCGTGAGCATCCGGAAACGGCCCGGCAACACGAAACGCCCCCGAAACACGTACGTCCGCATCCGGAAATCCGGCCCGTCCAGACTCGGCTCCCATCCGGCGCGCAACCCCACCCCGGCGCGTCGAGGGACCCCGGGAAGGCCGCAGATGCTGCTCGCAGAGACCCCCGCCGGGCCGGACACCGGCGACACCGCCTGGTTGCTGGCCAGCACCGCGCTGGTGCTGCTGATGACGCCGGGCCTGGCGCTGTTCTACGGCGGCATGGTCCGCACCAAGAGCGCACTCAACATGATCATGATGAGCCTGGTCTCGATCGCCACCGTCACGGTGGTCTGGCTGGTGGCCGGCTACTCGCTGGCCTTCGGCCCGGACCTCGGCGGGCTCGGCCTGATCGGCGGGCTCGACCACCTGGGGATGGCCGGGATCACCCCCGCCTCGCTCACCGGCAAGGTCCCCACCCTGCTGTTCGCCACCTTCCAGCTGACCTTCGCGATCGTCACCGCCGCGCTGATCTCCGGCGCGGTCGCGGACCGTGCCAAGTTCGGTGCCTGGGTGCTGTTCACGGTGGTCTGGACGCTGCTGGTCTACGTGCCGGTCGCGCACTGGGTGTTCGCCCCCGGCGGCTGGCTGCTCAGCAGGCTGGGCGTGCTGGACTTCGCCGGCGGCCTGGTGGTCGAGGTCAACTGCGGGGCCAGCGGCCTGGCCCTGGCCCTGGTGCTCGGCCCCCGGCTGGGATTCCGGAAGGAGGCCATGCGCCCGCACAACCTGCCGATGGTGGTGCTCGGCGCGGGCCTGCTCTGGTTCGGCTGGTTCGGCTTCAACGCGGGCTCGGCGCTCGGCGCCAACGGCACCGCCGCCGCCGTGCTGCTCAACACCCAGGCGGCCGGCTGCACCGGCCTGCTCGGCTGGCTGCTGGTGGAGAAGAAGAAGGACGGCCACGCCACCACCCTCGGTGCCGCCTCCGGGGCGGTGGCCGGACTGGTCGCCATCACCCCCTCCTGCGGGTCGGTGGACCTGCTCGGCGCGCTGGTGATCGGCGCGGTGGCCGGTGTGGTCTGCTGCTACGCCGTCAGCTGGAAGTTCCGCTTCGGCTACGACGACTCGCTGGACGTGGTGGGCGTGCACCTGGTGGCCGGGGTGATCGGCACCGTGCTGATCGGCGTCTTCGCCTCCGCGGTGATGACCGGCGGCCCGGCGGGCCTGCTGCACGGCGGCTTCGGGCAGCTCGGCAAGCAGCTGCTGGCGGTTCTGGTGGTCGGCGGCTACGCCTTCGCGGTGACGTACGGGATCGGCAAGGCGATCGACCGCGCCATCGGCTTCCGGGCCAGCGCCGAGCACGAACTCACCGGCCTGGACCTCGCCGTGCACGCCGAGACCGCGTACGATCACGGCGTCCTGGGCCACGGCAGCGCGACCGCCGCGACCCGGCCGGCCGCCACCCCCTCCGTCCTGAAGGCCCCTCAGTCATGAAGCTGATCACCGCCGTCGTCAAGCCCTTCAAGCTGGACGAGGTGAAGACCGCCCTGCAGTCGCACGGCGTGCACGGACTGACCGTCACCGAGGCCAGCGGCTACGGCCGCCAGCACGGTCACACCGAGGTCTACCGCGGCGCCGAGTACCGGATCGACCTGGTGCCCAAGGTGCGGATCGAGGTCGTGGTGGAGGACGAGGAGGCCGACCTGGTGGTGGACGCCATCGTCTCCGCCGCCCGCACCGGCAAGATCGGCGACGGCAAGGTCTGGGTCGTCCCGGTGGACGGCATCGTCCGCGTCCGGACCGGCGAGCGCGGCCCGGACGCGGTCTGAGGGTCCGTCAGCGGCGGCCGCTCGCTTCGGTGAGCCGCCGGGGCACCAGCTCCTGCCACTCCTGCGCGCCGGTCCAGGCCCAGAGCAGCTCGGCGGAGAACGGCACCGTGGACCGCGAGCCGACCGGGATGCCGTCGGAGCCCATGACGGCATTGCCGGTCACGATGGTGACGGCCATCCCGTCCAGCCGTTCGCGGCGGACCGTGAGCAGCCGGAGGCCGTCGCGGTAGTCGGCGTCCTCCACCAACTTCCGCTCCCCGGTGGGGAGCACCAGGCTGGTGCAGTCGGAGCCCCGGGCGCAGTCGAAGCGTTCGGCGGACGGCCGGGAGAGCGCGACCCGGACGTCGGCCCGGCCGCGGGTGTCCTGGTAGCGGACGCTGATCTCGTAGTAGCCGTCCACCGGGCGCCAGTTGGCCTTGGCCGGCCCGGTGCCCGGGGCGGCCTCCGGCAGCAGGACGGCCGTCCCGGTGCTCGGCAGCATCCGGGACAGCACGGTGAACATCGCCTCCCGGGTGAGCGGCACGGTCGACTCGGGGTCGGCTGCGGTCGGTGTCGGTGTCGGCGACGCCGGCGCCGTCGGCTCCGTCAGGGGGCTGGCGGCCACGGTGGCCCGGGCCCCGCCCTCGTCGGGCCGCCAGAGGTTCGGGGTCGCCACCGTGACCAAGGTGGCCACGGCGAGCGCCGTGCCGGCGATCCGCAGCCGGCGGCGGCGCCGGAGCCGGATCCCGAGGCGTCGGCCCTCGGCCACCATGGTGGCGACCGGGGCGTCGATGAGGTGGACCGCGTCGAAGAGTTCGTCGAGTCCGGGGTCGTGCGGCATGTCGTCCGTGCTCCTGGTCATGAAGTGCTCCGTCACAGACTCAGCAGGAGTTCGCGGTCCGCCCCGAGGATGCCCCGGAGCTTGGCCAGCGAGCGGGTGGTGAGGGTCTTGACGGCGCCGGGCGAGCACCCGAGCAGCTCGGACACCGACTCCACGCTGTGGTCCTCCAGGTACCGGAGCACCACCACCGCCCGGTTGCGGGGCGGCAGTTGGGCCAGCGCGGCGACCAGGGTGACCCGCAGGTCGGACTCCTCGTTCCCGAGCGTCAGCTGCTCCGGCAGCTCGGCCGAGACCACCTCGGTGGAGCGCCGCAGGCGGCGCTGCGAGAGGTACATCCGCAGCAGCACCTTGCGTGCGTACGCGTCCAGCCCGGGCTCGTCGCGGCCGCGCCGCAGCCGCCCCCAGACGGTGAACATCTTGGCCAGGGTGATCTGCACCAGGTCCTGCGCCTGGTGCCAGTCCCCGCACATCAGGTACGCGATCTGGAACAGGCGCCTGCTCCTGGTACTCGCGAACTCCTCGAACTCCATGCCCCCGCCCGACCGTGGTTCCCGCTGACGTCATGGAACCTGACGCTTCGGAAGGGACAGAGGTATCACACGATTCGGTCAGGTGACCGATCCGTGTCCTCCGGGAGTCTTGACGCTCCTGGGCGGCGGCCATAAGTTCAGCGCGTTGCAAGTTTCCAGCAAGTTTCAACGAGCTTGCGCAAGAGGCTTCCCAGGCCTCCGAATCCCCCCCAGGCTGCCCCACCCAGCCCCCTGGAGACACCGTGGTCACCACCTCCCCCCGCCGCGCCGTCGGCGCCCTCGGCGCGTCCGCCGCCCTGGTGCTCTCGCTCGGCACCGGACTCTCGCTCGCCCCCACCGCCCAGGCCACCCCGCCGGGCACCAAGGACGTCACCGCCACCCTCTTCGAGTGGCGCTTCGACTCCGTCGCCAAGGCCTGCACCGACACGCTCGGCCCCAAGGGCTACGGCTACGTCGAGGTCTCGCCGCCCCAGGAGCACATCCAGGGCGCGCAGTGGTGGACCTCCTACCAGCCCGTCAGCTACAAGATCGCCGGACGGCTGGGCGACCGCGCCCAGTTCCAGTCCATGGTGAACACCTGTCACGCCGCAGGCGTCAAGGTGATCGCCGACTCCGTGGTCAACCACATGTCGGCCGGCTCCGGCACCGGCACCGGCGGCACCAACTACACCAAGTACAACTACCCCGGTTTCTACCAGGACTGGGACTTCCACTCCTGCCGCACCGCGATCGGCAACAACTACGCCGACCGCTCCAACGTGCAGAACTGCGAGCTGGTCAACCTCTCCGACCTCAACACCGGCTCCGCGTACGTCCAGCAGACCATCGCCACCTACCTCAGCGACCTGCTCTCGCTCGGCGTGGACGGATTCCGGATCGACGCCGCCAAGCACATCGCCGCCGCCGACCTGGCCGGCATCAAGGCGAAGATGAGCAACCCGAACGCCTACTGGGTGAGCGAGGTCATCTACGGCGCGGGCGAGGCCGTGCAGCCCGGCGAGTACACCGGCGTCGGCGACGTGGACGAGTTCCGCTCCGCGACCTGGCTGAAGAGCGCCTTCAACGGCGGCCGGATCTCCGACCTCTCCGGCTGGGGCAACGGCCTGCTGGCGAGCTCCCAGGCCCGCACCTTCGTCGACAACTGGGACACCGAGCGCAACGGCTCCACCCTCAACTACACCTACGGCTCCGCCTACACCCTGGCCAACGTCTTCCTGCTGGCCCACCCGTACGGCTCGCCGAACGTCTACTCCGGGTACGCCTTCACCGACCACGACGCCGGCCCGCCGAACGGCGGCACCGTCAACTCCTGCTACACCGACGGCTGGAACTGCACCCACGCCTGGCGGCAGGTGGCCAACATGGTCGGGTTCCGCAACGCGGTCGCGGGCACCGGCATCGTCAACTGGTGGTCCAACGGCAACAACGCCATCGGCTTCGGCCGCGGCGACAAGGGCTACGTCGCGATCAACCGCGAGGGCGGCGCGCTGACCCAGACCTTCCAGACCTCGCTCCCGGCCGGCACCTACTGCGACGTCCAGCACGGCGACTTCGCGTCCGGCAGCTGCTCCGGGACCAGCTACGCGGTCGGCTCCGACGGGAAGTTCACCGCCACCGTCGGCGCGGGCGACGCCGTCGCCCTGCACGTCGGCGCCCGGACCTCCGCCACCGCCACCCCGACCCCGACCCCCACGCCTTCGCCCACGGCCGCCACCGCCGCCGCCTTCGCGGTGAACGCCACCACCGTCTACGGCCAGAACATCTACGTCGTCGGCAACACCACCGCCCTCGGCGGCTGGGACACCTCCAAGGCCCTGCTGCTCTCCTCCGCCGCCTACCCGGTCTGGAAGCTCAACGTCCCGATGGCAGCGGGTACTTCCTTCGAGTACAAGTACGTCCGCAAGGAGTCCAACGGCGCCGTCACCTGGGAGTCCGGCGCCAACCGCACCGCCACCGTCCCCACCAACGGCACCGTCACCCTGAACGACACCTGGCGCCCCTGACACCCTCCCCCGTACGGCCGGCCGCCCCACCCCCAGCGCACGGGGGAGGGGCGGCCGGTCCCGTTCCGGACGGTCCGTCAGCCGCGGCCGATGTAGGGCATGGTGGTGGCCATCACGGTGGCGAACTGGACGTTGGCCTCCAGGGGGAGGGCGGCCATGTGGCGGACGGTGCGGGCGACGTCGGCGACGGACATGGTGGGTTCGGGGGCGGTGCGGCCGTCCGCCTGGCGGACGCCGGTGGACATGGCGGCCGTCATGTCGGTGGCGGCGTTGCCGATGTCGATCTGGCCGCAGGCGATGCGGTGGGGGCGGCCCTCCAGGGAGAGGGACTTGGTGAGGCCGGTGACGGCGTGCTTCGTGGCGGTGTAGGCGACGGAGTACGGACGGGGGACGTGGGCGGAGATGGAGCCGTTGTTGATGATGCGTCCGCCCTGCGGGGTCTGGAGCTTCATCCGGCGGAAGGCGGCCTGGGCGCAGAGGAAGGCACCGGTGAGGTTGAGGTCGACCACCGCGCGCCAGTCGGCGACCGCGAGGTCCTCGACGGGGGTGGGGGTGCCGAAGCTGCCGGCGTTGTTGAAGAGCAGGTCGACCCGGCCGTACGCGGAGACGGCGGCGTCGAACAGCGCGTCCACCGCGGCCGGGTCGGTGACGTCGGTGGGCACGGCCAGCGCGGGGGAGGCGGCCTCGGCGGCGACGGCGTCGAGCGCGTCGGCCCGTCGTCCGGCGAGGACCAGCCGCCAGCCGTGGGCGGCGAGTTCGAGGGCCACCGCGCGGCCGACCCCGCTGCCCGCTCCGGTGACGACGGCGACCTGATGGTCCATGGCTGGGCTCCCGGGATCGGTGGGGTCGGTGAGTCGGTGAGGGGACTCGATGATCGCGTACGGAGGGCGGGCGGGTCACTGGTCGGAGCGTCCAGCGGCGCGCCGCAGGAGGGGGGCGGGGCTTGGCGGGACGTACGGGGAGGTGACGCGCGCCACAGGGGCCGCGGGGGGTGATCGCTAGAGTGTCCGGGAGGAGGCAGGGAGAACAGTGGAGAAGCAGGACGGCCGGCCCATGCCCGCGGGCCTGGTGACGTCGGGGCAGCGCGCCGAGTTGATGCGGCAGGGCAACGCCTCCTCGGTGCTGCGCGCGGTGCTGGCGTACGGGCCGGTCTCGCGGGCCGAGATCGCCCGGCACACCGGGATCTCCGCACCGAGCGTGACCAAGCTGACCGCCGCCCTGATCGAGGCGCAGCTGCTCACCGAGCTGGCCCCGGTGGAGCCGACCCAGGGCCGCCCTCGGGTGCCGCTGGCGCTGGACGGCGACCACGTGGTGGCGCTCGGCCTGCACATCGGACTGCTGCGCACCACCTTCGGCCTGGTCGGCCCGGACGGCAGCGTGGTGGCCGAGCGCGAACTCCCGCACCACGAACTGCCGGACCTCTCCCCGGAGCGGATCGTCGAGCAGGCGGTCGCGGGCGTGGCGGCCTTCCTGAGGGACCGTCTCGGCGGCCGCCGCCTGGTCGGCACCGGCGTGACGGTCGGCGGTTGGGTGGACGGCGCGCGCGGCCTGGTGGTGGAGCACGGCCCGCTGGACTGGCACGGCGTCAGACTGCTGGAGCTGCTGGAGGGCCGGCTGCCCGGCCCGGTGGTGCTGGAGCAGACGGTGCGTGCGATCGCCCGGGCCGAGCTCTGGTTCGGCGCCGGCCGGGAGACCGACGACTTCGTGCTGGTGATGATCGGCAACGTGCTGGGCGCCGCGATCGTGGTGGACCGCACGGTGCACCGCGGTCCGGGCGCCGCGGCCGGGGCGATCGAGCACCTGCCCGCCACCGACGACCCGGACGCCCCGCGCTGCCCGGTCTGCGGGGCGAGCTGCCTGGTCGTCACCGCCTCGGACACCGCCCTGGTGGCCCGGGCCCGGGAGCTCGGGGTGCTGCCGAAGCGGCGGCGGGCGGACGGCCCGGACGGCGGCGATTCGCTGGCCCTGGAGCGGCTGATCGCGCTGGCCCGCCCGGCCGGTTCGGGCAGCGGCGACGAGCGGGCGCAGGAGCTGCTGCGCACCCGGGCCCGCCGGGTGGGCCGCGCGGTGGCCGGGATCGTGGACCTGCTCAACCCGAGCAAGGTGGTGCTGGCGGGCGGCATCCTGGTGGCCGACGAGTACCTGGACGAGCTGCGCACCGAGGTCGGCCGCCGCAGCCACCGGGGCCTGGCGGTGGCCGACGACATCCTGCCGGCGGTGTTCGGCTCGCGGACGCTGGTGCGCTCCTCGGCGGTGCCGGTGCTGGAGCGGGTGATCACCGAGCCGTTCACCGCGCTCGGCCTGCTGCGCTCACAGCTCTGACCCGTCCCCGGGAGGGTGTGACCTTGCTCCCGCTTCCGCCGTGACCCCGGTCACGTCAACGCCGCCGACGGCGGGCCGGGTCGACGCCGCCACCGGGGCCGGGCCGTTCGAATGCGGTCGCATCCCCGCCGACCAGCGGGGGTGACCCCCGTCGAACGGCGGGAAGGCGGAGGTCGGGAGGGGAAGATCGCAACCGGCCCGCGCCGGGCCCGCGTCGTAGGATCACGGACGGCACACCTGCCCCGCCGGGAGCGGGTCGCCGACCAGGGTCGGCGTTCCGGGCACCTCCGCGGTGGCCGCAGGAGACGCCCGGCCCGGGCCCCGCACCGGGGACCTCGTCCGGAGACGCCCGGGCGATCGACCGCTCGGAGAAGAAGACCTTGTTCCTGAAGCCCGCCCGTTCCGTCCTGGCATCCGTCGGCGTCCTCGGACTGGCCCTCGGTCTGGCCGCCTGCGGCAGCACCCCGGCGCCGTCCGCCCAGGACGGCAAGGCCGGGGGCAAGGGGGGTTCCTCGGGCAGTCCGAGCGCGGGTCAGAGCAGCACCCCGCCGCCGAAGCCGAGCAAGGTGCTGATGCCGACCGGTCCGGCGGCCGACCTGAAGAAGGTCCGGGACACCTCGGCCGGGCCGATCATGCTGACCACGCTGACCGGCGCCAAGTCCGGTGTCAGCGGCAAGGTCTGGGTCTGGCTGCCGCCGGAGTACCAGGACCCCAAGTTCGCCAAGACCGGCTTCCCGGTGCTCACCCTGTACGCCGGCGGACAGAGCGCGGGCTACAACACCTGGACGGACAACCAGCTGCCGATCCAGGAGATCGGCGCGCAGCTCTCCAAGGAGGGCAAGGCGCACCCGTTCATCCTGGTGATGCCGGTGCAGAACCTCGACTCCAACGAGTCCAAGGCGCTGGAGTGCAGCGACATCCCGGGCCAGCCCAAGATGGGCACCTGGATGGCCCAGGACGTCCCGGACTTCGTGCGGGCCAACTTCCGCACCGTCAAGGGCCGGGACGGCTGGGGCCTGATGGGCGCCTCCACCGGCGCGTTCTGCAGCGCCAAGCTGGCGCTCCAGCACCCCGACGTGTTCAAGGCCGCCGTCCCGATCGACGGCTACTTCAACCCGGACTCCCCGCTCTGGAAGGGCCACGACACCGAGCGGCTGGCGAACAGCCCGGACCAGCTGGTCGCGGCCGGCAAGGCCGACGTGCGGCTGCTCGCCACGGCGGGCGGCGCCAACGCCTACGAGGTCAAGCTGGTGAAGAACTGGGTCGCCAAGGCGGCGGCGCCCGCCACCGTCGAGTACTACGAGCAGCCCGGGGGCAAGCACCTGACCTCGGACTTCAAGAAGATGATCCCGGTGACCCTGGAGTGGCTCTCCAAGAACCTCGCCGGGCCGCAGGGCGACGACTGAGCGCGGCGGGCGGGCCCGGGGGGCGGCTGAGTCCCCGTCAGGTCGCTGACCTGCACGTCAATCAGACATTGATTCGACTCTGATGAGCTGTCATCACCCTGGAGACCATGCCGGGGCGCCGTCGAGTGCGGCGCCCGACCGGCCCGGTCTCAGCCAGTCGTGAAGAGAGTGCCATGCCCAGCCACCTGCTGCCCGTCGAATCCCCGAAGGTCCCCGCCCAGGCGGGCGGGCCGCGTGAGACGCAGCCCGCCGTCGAGGCGATCCCGTTCGCCGGGCTGCGCCTGGTGCACGCCGCTCTCCGCCGCGACCTGGCCCGGATCCCCAACGCCCTGCGGCTGCTGCAGCCCGACGACACCGCCACCGCCGAGGCGATCCAGCGGCACTGGGACTTCCTGACCGCCATGCTCACCTGCCACCACGAGCAGCAGGACACCCGGCTGTGGCCGCTGCTGCGCCGCTTCGCGCCCGAACTGCGGCTGCTGCTCAACTGGTTGGAGTCCGACCACCACAACCTCGACCACTCCTTCACCCGGGTCACCACCCTGGTGCGGATCGCCACCCGGGACCCCGCCAGCAGCTGGTCGGTGGCCTACGCGGTGGAGGAGCTGGCCGCCCGGCTGGAGACCCACCTGCGGATCGAGGAGCGGCAGCTGCTGCCCCGGATGGACGGGATCTTCCCGGCCGGCTCCCGGATGGGCACCCTGCCGGAGCTGCTCGACCTGATCCGCGCCGCCGACGGCCCCGGCAGCTCGGACGCGCTGGCCTGGCTGCTGGAGGGCGTGGAGCCCGAGCAGGTGGACCGGCTGCTCGCCGACTGCGACGACACCACCGCCCGGCACTGGCCGCACTGGCGCGACACCTACGCCCGCTGCACCGACGAGCTGTGGGGCCCGCGCCCGTAGGGGCTCTCTCCTCGGTCCTGCGGCGCGGTGGCTTACGATGCGCGGATGTCGTTCGAGCCGTTGCTGATGAGCCGTCTGAAGGATGCCCGGCGGGTGCTGGTGGCCGGGGCCGGGGGTGGCTTCGACGTCTACGCCGGGCTGCCGCTCGCGCTGGAGCTGCGCGAGGCCGGGCACGAGGTGCACCTGGCGAGCCTCTCGTTCAGCCACCTCTACGGCCTGCCCGGCGAGGTCTGGCTGGAGCCCGAACTGGCCCGGATCACCCCGGACACCGCCTCGGCGGAACGGTACTTCCCCGAGCGCACGCTGGCCCGCTGGCTGCGGCTGCACGGACTCCCGGACACCGTCTGGGCCTTCGGCTCCGTCGGGGTCAAGCCGCTGCGCGCCGCGTACCGGGCCCTGGTGCGGCACCTGGAGATCGACGCGATCGTGCTGGTGGACGGGGGCACCGACATCCTGATGTGCGGCGACGAGGCCGGCCTCGGCACCCCCGAGGAGGACATGGCCAGCCTCGCCGCGGTGGCCGGGATGCCCGAGGTGGCGACCCGGCTGGTGGCCTGCCTGGGCTTCGGCGTCGACGCCTACCACGGCGTCAACCACTCCCTGGTGCTGGAGAACCTGGCCGCCCTGGACCGCGACGGCGGCTACCTCGGCGCCTTCTCCCTCACCCGGCAGAGCCGCTCCGGGCAGCTCTACCTGGACGCCGTCGAGCACGCCAGGGCCGCCTTCCCCGAGCACCCCAGCATCGTCCAGGGCTCGGTCGCGGCCGCCCTGCGCGGCGAGTTCGGCGACGTCCGCTTCACCGACCGCACCAACGGGACCGCGCTCTTCGTGAACCCGCTGATGTCGATGTACTTCACCGTCACGGTGGAGGCCCTGGCCGCCCGCAACCGCTACCTCGACCGGATCGAACGCACCGTGCTGATGCGTCAGATCAGCACCGTGATCGAGGAGTTCCGCGACGGGCTGCCCGCCCAGCGGCCGCCCCGGCAGTTCCCGCACTGAGGCCCGCGGCTCACCAGGGGACGGTCTCGCCGAGGTGGTCCAGGAAGCGCAGCCCCCGCGCGCCGCGGTGGCGTTCGACCGTCTCCACCACGCCCGGCACGCTCTCCTCCACGCTCAGCTCGGCCCCCGGCCCGCCCAGCTCCGTCCGCACCCAGCCCGGGTCCATCAGCAGGAAGGTCCTCGGGTCGTCGGCGTGCCGGGCGGCGTGACAGCGCATCAGCTGGTTGAGCGCGGACTTGCTGGCCCGGTAGAGGTCCTGACCGCCCCTGGTGTTGCGCGAGACGCTGCCCTGGTCGGAGGACATCACGCCGACGGTCCCGGTGGGCCGCACCAGCGGGCCGAGGACGTCCACGACCCGCATCGGGCTCAGTGCGTTGACCACCATGACCTCGGTGAACATCTCCGTCGGCACCTCGCCGATCGGCAGGTCGCCGCGGGCGACGGCGGCGTTCACGAAGAGCAGGTCCAGGGAGCGGCCGGCCGCGGTCAGGCGGTCGCGCAGGGCGGCGAGTTGCCCCTGGTCGGTCATCTCCAGCTCCTCGACGGTGAGCCGCCCGCCGGCCGTCCCGGCGAGCTCGTGCAGGCCGGTGCGGTGCTCGCCGCGCACCGTGCCGATCACCTCCCAGCCGCGGCGGAGGTACTCGGCGGCGATCCCGAGGCCGATGGTGCGGGAGGCGCCGACGATCAGTGCGGTCTGCTGTCCTGTGTCGTTCATGGCCCCAGTCTCCGAACGGCCGGGGCGGTGCGTCCAATACCCTTTGGAGCCCGTTGATACCGTGCGGGTATGGATCTCGACCTGCGCAAGCTCCGGTACTTCCGTGCGGTCGTGGAGCACGGGGGGTTCGGCCGGGCGGCACGGGAGCTGCACATCGCCCAGCCCGTGCTCAGCCGTCAGATCCGCGCACTGGAGCAGGAGTTGGGACAGCGGCTGTTCGACCGGACCACCCGGAGCGTGGAACCGACCGCGGCCGGGCGGCAGTTGTACGAGGAGGCCCGGCGGATCGGCGCCACGGTGGACCGGGCCCTGCGCCGGGTCGCGGAGGCCGCCCGGGGGGAGCACCGGCTGGTGGTCGGCTTCTCGGCCGGCCTGCGGGTCTCGGAGGCGATCCGGGAGTTCACGGCGCGACACCCGGAGGTGGCGGTCGACGTCCTGCCGCTGCCCTGGGCCGAACGCGACGCCCCGCTGCGCGACGGCCGCGCCCAGGTCGGCCACCTGCGCCGTCCGTTCGACGACACCGGTCTGCGGACCGTCCCGATCGGCGTGGAGACCAAGGTCGCCTGCCTCCCCGCCGCGCACCGGCTGGCGGGCCGCCGGTCCCTCACCCTGGCCGACCTGGACGGTGAACCGGTGCTGGACGCGAAGGCCCGGCGGACCGCCTCGCTGGAGGAGAAGTTCGAACTCATCGCCTCGGGCCAGGGCGTCGCCCTGATCCCGGTCAGCGTCGCCGCCTCCTACGTCCGCCCCGAGCTGGTCGTCCTGCCGGTCACCGACCACCCGCCGGTCGAGACCTGCCTGGCCGCACCGGTGGACGACCGTTCCGAGCTGGTGGCGGGCTTCCTGGAGATCGCCACCGCCGTCCTGCGCCGTCAGGCCTGATCCTTCCGGGCGGCCGCCAGGATCTTGACCGTGGTGTGGAAGAAGCGGGAAGTGCCCTGGCCTGCGTAGGACTTGGGGAAGGACTTGGCCGGATCTCCGGAAAGCCGCCCGTTCTTCAGGTGGAAGACGGTGAAGGCGGCACCCGGGGTGGCGGAGAGGATCTCCCAGCCGCCCTTGGGGTCCCGGACCGGGAACTCCAGGTCCTCCGGGAGCGGCTCGGAGAGGAAGACCACGCACAGCCGGACGTCCGGCGTCACCTCCACGGCGGCGAAGGGATCGGCCTCGACGACGGCCGCCACCTCGTCCACGGTGCGCAGCATCACCGGGACGGCGAAGCCCAGTTCGTCCTCCAGGTGCCGCTCGATCCGGCGGGTGAGGGCGGCGCGGTCGGTCCTCCCGGTGGTGAAGAAGACGTTCCCGCTCTGGATGTAGCTGCGGACGTCGGCCAGGCCCAGCTCGGCGAAGAGCGCGCGAAGCCGCTCCATCTTCACCGTTCGGCCGCCGACGTTGACCGCCCGGAGGAAGGCGACGTAGCTCTCTGTCATGCGGGCAGTGTCGCAGGCCGGAGCGTCCGCCGGGCGTTGGGACACTGTCGACCATGACGACCTGGCAGGATTTCGAGCAGGAGGCGCCCGACCTGGCGCCGGCGGTCCGGGCCCGCTTCGAGGCCAACCGGCACCACGTGCTGGCGACCCTCCGCAAGGACGGGGCGCCCCGGGTGAGCGGGACCGAAGTGCGGTTCGGCGGAGCCGATCTGACGATCGGTTCGATGTACGGCGCGGTGAAGGCCCTCGACCTCCAGCGGGACGGGCGCTTCGCCCTGCACAGCCACCCCGGCGACTCCAGCATGGCCGGCGGCGACGCCAAGGTCTCCGGCACCGCCCACGAGATCACCGACGAGGCCGAGCTCACCGCCTACCTCGCCGACCTCCCCGAGGCCGCCCCCGGCCCCTTCCACGCCTTCCGCCTCCACCCCACCTCCGTCGTCCTCACCGAGGTCGACGGCGACGAACTCCGCATCCGCATCTGGCAGCCGGGCAATCCCGTCCGGGAGATCCGCCGACGCTAGGCAGGCGGGCCGGCAGGGCAGCGACCCAGGGGCGCGAGGAACTGCGCGAATCGGAAGGCGGCTCACCGGCAACTGAACCGCCGTCAGCCAGTTGCACGTGCTGCCTTTCCACGGCGCGCAGTTCCTCGCGCCCCCGGAGGCATCACCTCGGTACGACGGAGGCCAGGGTCTCCGGGGAGCGGGCGACCACCGCGTGGCCGTCGTCCGCGGTGATGATCGGCCGCTGGATCAGGATCGGGTGCTCCGCCATCGCCGCGATCCAGGCGGACCGGTCCGCCGGGGTGCGGCCCCACTGCTTCATGCCGAGCTCCTTGGCCACCGCCTCGTCGGTCCGGGTGATGTCCCACGGCTCCAGCGACAGCCGCTCCAGCACCTGCTCCAACTCGGCCGCGCTCGGCGGGTCCTCCAGGTACCGGCGGACGGTGTACTCCGCCCCGGCGGCGTCCAGCTCACTGATGGCGACGCGGCACTTGGTGCAGCGCGGGTTGATCCAGATCTCCATCCCCCCAACATACCGAGCGGCCCGCCGCGCCCCGGGAACTCGCCGACGCGGCCGCCGGTTGAGCCGTACAGACGGTCGAACCGGGGGAGGGACGTCCATGGACGGCGAACAGATCATCGGCGAACTGATGGGCCTGGAGGGGCGGGCCGATCCGTACCCGCTCTACCGGATGGCCCACGGCCTCGGGCCGGCCGCCGCCGCGGGCGAGAACGCGGTGCTGGTCTGCGGCCACCGCGAGGTCAACCAGGTGCTGCGCTCCACGGCCTTCCACGTGCCGGACGCGGTGCTGCGCGAGCGCTGGGAGGAGGGCTTCCTCGACCACAGCTCCAAGACCCTGTTCAGCCGCTCGATCCTGGAGACCAACGCACCGCACCACAGCCGGATGCGCTCCCTGATCGCCTCGGTCTTCACCGCCCGCCGGGTGGCCGCCCTGGAGCCGGCCGTCCGGGCCGCGGTGACGGGGCTGCTGGACGAGCTGGCCGAGGCGGGGGCGGGCGGGGACCCGGTCGACTTCATGGACGCCTTCGCCTTCCGGCTGCCGGTGGGGGTGATCTGCGAGCTGCTGGGCGTGCCGGAGGAGGACCGCTACCGCTTTCGGCCGCTGGCCTCCGACCTGACGGCGGCACTGGAGCTGCTGGTCTCCGAGGAGGAGCTGACCGCCGCCGACCAGGCTGCGGACGAACTGTCCGGCTACTTCACCGAGTTGGCCGACCGTCGGGCCAAGGAGCCGACCGACGACCTGGTCAGCGCACTGGTCCAGGTGGCCGCCGAGGACCCGGGCCGGATATCCGGGCGGGAGCTGCTGGCCAATCTGGTGCTGCTCCTGGTGGCCGGGTTCGAGACCACCACCAACCTGCTGGGCAACGGCCTGGCCCTGCTCTTCGACCACCCCGCCGAGCGCGAGGCGCTGCGCACCGGCGCCCTCGCCCCGGCCTCCTTCGTGGACGAGGTGCTGCGCTTCGACTCGCCCGTGCAGCTCACCTCGCGGATCTCGCTCAGCGACGAGCTGACCGCCGGCGGGGTGCCCACCCCGTACGGGACGGCCCTCTTCCTGCTGATCGGTGCGGCCAACCGGGACCCGTCCCGATACGCCGACCCGGACCGCTTCGACCCGTACCGCACCGACAGTCAGCCGCTCAGCTTCGGCGCCGGCGCCCACTTCTGCCTCGGCGCCCAACTCGCCCGCCAGGAGGCCGCGCTGGCGATGCCCGAGCTGCTGCGCCGCTTCCCCCGGCTGGCCCCGGCCGGGCCGCGCACCCGCACCGACCGCCTGGTCCTGCGCGGCTACCGCACCCAGCCGGTCACCCTCGGCTGAGGCCCCGGGCCCAAGGTCCCGGGCGGGTTGGTGACCTTCGGACGGTGTGGGCGGGCGGGGATGAAAATATCCTTCAGATGTGAGCGCATCGGAGAAGGAAACTTTCCCCCGCCCGCTGGCGGCCCGGATCAGTGAGCGGCAGGCGGAGATGACCCCGGCCATGGGCCGGGTCGCCGCGGCCGTGGCGGCGGACCCGGCCGGGTGCGCCCGCCTCAGCGTCACCGAGCTGGCCGGCCGCACCGGCACCAGCGAGGCCACCGTGGTCCGCACCGCGCGCCTGCTCGGCTACCCCGGCTACCGCGACCTGCGGCTGGCGCTGGCCGAGGACGCGGCCCGGCGCCCGGCCGGCGGGCCGGCGGTGACCGGGGACATCACGGTGGACGACCCGCCCGCCGAGGTGATCGCCAAGCTGGCCCGCGACGGGCGCCGTACGCTGGCCGACACCGTGGAACTCCTCGATCCGGCGCGGCTGGAGCGGGCCGTGACGGCCGTGGCCGCCGCCCGCCGCACCGAGGTCTACGGCATCGGCGCCTCCGGTCTGGTGGCGCAGGACCTGATGCAGAAGCTCCAGCGGATCGGCCTGATCGCCCAGGCCCACCTGGACCCGCACCTCGCGCTCACCACCGCCGTGCAGCTGCGCCCGGGGGACGTGGCCATCGCCGTCTCCGACTCCGGCTCCACCCAGGACGTCGTGGAGCCGCTGCGCCGCGCCGCCGGGAACGGCGCCTTCACCATCGCGCTCACCGCCCGCCCCGACTCGCCGGTGGCCCTGGCCGCCGATCTGGTGCTGGCCACCAGCAGCGGCTACGAGACCTCGCTGCGGCCCGCCGCGATGGCCTCCCGGCTCAGCCAGCTCTTCGTCGTGGACTGCCTCTGCATCGGGGTCGTCCAGCGCACCTACGCCACCGCGGCCCCCGCCCTGGCCGCCACCTACCAGGCCCTGGCGCCCCGCCACGGCCACGCCTCCCCGAAGAAAGGCCACCCCTGATGACCAGTCAGCCCGCCACCGCCGCCGGGACCGCCGCGACCCCTGCCCCGTACGCCGAACTCCGCGCCCAGCTGGAGACCTTGGCCACCGAGGCGTTCCGCCCCGAACTCGCCGAGATCGACCGGCTCTCCACCCTGGAGATCGTCACCCTGATGAACGGCGAGGACCGCACCGTCGCGGAGGCGGTGGCCCGCCGGCTTCCGGAGATCGCCGCGGCGATCGACGCCACCGCCGGACGGATGGCCCGGGGCGGCCGGCTGGTCTACGCGGGAGCCGGGACGGCCGGGCGGATGGGCGTCCTGGACGCCAGCGAGTGCCCGCCCACCTTCAACACCGGTCCCGGCCAGGTGGTCGGCCTGATCGCCGGCGGCCGCCAGGCCATGGTCACCGCCGTCGAGGGCGCCGAGGACAGCGTGGAGCTCGCCGAAGCCGACCTGGCCGCCCTGGAGTTGACCCCCGACGACGTGGTGGTCGGCATCTCGGCCTCCGGCCGCACCCCCTACGCGGTGGGCGCCGTCGCGTACGCCCGCCGCCTGGGCGCGCTCACCATCGGGCTCTCCTGCAACGCCGACTCCGCGCTCGGAGCGGCCGCCGAACACCCCGTCGAGGTGGAGGTCGGCCCCGAATTCCTCAGTGGCTCCACCCGGTTGAAGTCCGGTACGGCCCAGAAGCTGGTGCTCAACCTGCTCTCCACCGTGACCATGATCCGGCTCGGCAAGACCTACGGGAACCTGATGGTGGACGTGCGGGCCTCCAACGAGAAGCTCCGCGCCCGCTGCCGCCGGATCGTCGCCCAGGCCACCGGCGCCGACGACGCCACCGTCGAGGCCGCCCTGACCGCCACCGACGGCGAGGTCAAGAACGCCATCCTGGTGGTCCTCGCCGACGTCGACGGCCCCACCGCCGCCCGCCTCCTCGACGAACACCACGGCCACCTGCGCGCAGCGCTGCTCGCGGTCTGACCCCGACCCACCTCAACACCCCCTTTCAGCAAGGCAGAAGCACCATGACGGACGACAAGAACCGCGCCACCGCCGCCGCGATACTTCCGCTGGTCGGAGGCCCCGGCAACATCACCTCCATCGCCCACTGCATGACCCGACTGCGCCTGGGGCTGCGTGACCGCTCCCTGGTCCAGGAGGCCGAACTCAAGGCGCTCCCGGCCGTGATGGGCACCGTCGAGGACGACACCTACCAGATCGTGCTCGGCCCGGGCACCGTCGCCAAGGTCACCCCCGAGCTGCAGAAGCTCGTGGACGCCGCTCCCAAGGCGCAGAGCGCCGAGCAGCTCGCCGACCGGGGCGCCGAGATCAAGGCGGCGCAGAAGGCGAAGAACGCCACCCCGGTGAAGCTGATGCTCCGCCGGATCGCCAACATCTTCGTGCCGCTGATCCCCGCCCTGATCGGCTGCGGCATCGTGGCCGGCCTCAACGGCCTGTTGGCCAACCTCGGTTGGGCCCCGGCCCTGGTGCCGGCCCTGGGTGCGATCGCCTCCGGCTTCATGTCGCTGATCGCCGTCTTCGTCGGCTACAACACCGCCAAGGAGTTCGGCGGCACCCCGATCCTCGGCGGCGCGGTCGCCTCCGTCATCGTCTTCGCCGGCGTCGCCAAGGTCACCGTCTTCGGCGAGACGCTCTCGCCCGGCCAGGGCGGGGTGCTCGGGGCGCTGGGCGCCGCCCTGCTCGCCGTGTACATCGAGAAGTGGTGCCGCCGCTGGGTGCCCGAGGCACTGGACGTCCTGGTCACCCCGACCCTGACCGTGCTGCTCACCGGCCTGGTCACGCTCTACGGCCTGATGTTCCTGGCCGGTGAGGTCTCCACCGCCATCGGCTCGTTCGCCACCTGGCTGCTGGCCAGCGGCGGCGCCTTCGCCGGACTGGTCCTCGGCGGGCTCTTCCTCCCGCTGGTGATGCTCGGCCTGCACCAGGCGCTGATCCCGATCCACACCACCCTGATCGAGCAGCAGGGCTACACCGTGCTGCTCCCCATCCTGGCGATGGCCGGGGCGGGCCAGGTCGGCTGCGCGGTGGCGGTCTACCACCGCCTGCGCCGCAACCGCTCGATCCGCGCCACCATCAAGTCCGCCCTCCCGGCCGGCTTCCTGGGCGTCGGCGAGCCGCTGATCTACGGGGTCTCCCTCCCGCTCGGCCGCCCCTTCGTCACCGCCTGTGTCGGCGGCGCGGCCGGCGGCGCCTTCGTCGGACTCTTCAACCAGCTGGGCACCACGGTCGGTTCGACCGCCATCGGCCCCTCCGGCTGGGCGCTCTTCCCGCTCCTCCAGGGCGAGGGCAGCCTGGCCACCACCGTCGCCGTCTACGCCGGCGGGCTGCTCACCGGCTACCTGGTCGGCTTCCTCGCCACCTACTTCTTCGGCTTCACCCCGCAGATGCTCACCGAGCTCAACGCCGACCCCGAGGACACGGACGGCGAGCCGGACGCGGTGCCGGAGTCGGTGCCGGACGCGGTGCCCGCAGCGGCCGAGGCCAGCCACGAACGCACGCAGGTCGGGGTCTGACCGGCCCGAACCACCGTCCGCCGCCCGGGAGTTGTGATCACCGGGCGGCGGACGGCCGCCGTCCGCGGATCATTCGCGGGCCGCCGCGGCGGCGGCCAGGAGGCCGCCGAGGCCGAGGGCGACCAGGAGGGCGATGAGGATCTTCCACGTCTTCGTCATGCCCTTCCCAACGGCCCGCCGGGCGCAGCGGAAACGTCTTGTCACCCGGGCAGCCGGTGGGCGACGGGGCGGGGAGGCGGCCCCCGGCGGTGGTCCGGGGACGGACGGTCCGTCAGACTGGCCCGATACAGTCCGAGGAGTCCGCCCTGATCCCCGCGCCGGCCGGCGCCGCCGCCGAGCCGCCGGTGCTCCGCTGCCGCCGCTGCGGCCGTCCGCTGCACGACCCGGAGTCCCGCATCCTGCGCCTGGGCCCGGGCTGCCGGGGGCCGGAGGAGGGCACCAGGGTGGTACCGGGGGAGCAGGACTCGCTGCCGGGGCTCTGAGGCGGGCGTCCGCGGTCAGAGCGAGGCGACCAGGGCCGGGAGGTCCCGCATGTCGGTGAAGACCGTGGTGCCCGGGCCCTCCAGCCAGGCTGCCGGGGTCAGGCCGCCCGCGTAGCCGAGCGAGCGCATCCCCGCCGCCCGGGCCGCCTGCACGCCGTAGCGGCTGTCCTCGACCACCACGCAGGCGGCGGGGTCGACGCCGGAGCGCCGGGCCGCGTGCAGGAAGAGGTCGGGGGCGGGCTTGCCGTGGGCGACCTCGGTGGCGCTGAAGATCCGGCCCTCGAAGTACGGGTACAGGCCGGTGCGGCCGAGGGTGTGCCGCATCTTGGCGTGCTCCCCGCTGGAGGCCACGCAGCTCGGCAGGGTGAGCCCGGCGAGCGCCTCGGCGATCCCGTCCACCGGGAGCAGTCCGGTGTCGACCGCCGCCGCGTGCCGTTCGGCGAACAGCTTCCTCCACAGCGGCCCGGCCTCCGGCCCCAGCCGCTCGGCCCACTGCTCGGCGATCGAGGCGGAGGAGCGCCCGATGAAGCGCTCCACCACCTCCTGCTCGGTGAGCGGCCAGCCGAGTTCGGCCCCGAGCTCGACGTTCACCCGGACGGCGATCCGCTCGCTGTCCACCAGGACGCCGTCGCAGTCGAAGACCACCAGTTCGATCGCTCTGTTCATCCGCGCAGGATAGGAGGGCTGCGGCGGACGGCCTGACGGCGGGTCAGAGAATGCCGGATCGGAGACCGGTTCGTGTACGGTTCGCGTCTGCCCCCGCTACCCCCGCACACGTGAACGATGGACCAGCCGTGAACCCGTACGACCAGCCCGCCGCGCCCCGCAGCACCACCGACCGACTGCTGCGCGCGGGTGCCCTGGTGTTCCTGCCGCCGGTCGCCGCGATCTGGCTCTGGGACTCCCGCCGCCTGCACGTGGCGGCCAAGGTGGTGCTCACCGTCTGGTGCGTGCTGGCCTCGCTGTTCTGGATCGACGTGATCATCGGCCCCAACGACAAGAAGCCCGCCGCGAGTGCGGAGGCGTTCGTCACGGCGGGGGCGCGCCCCTAGGGGCTGTCTCCTTGATGGGGCCGGGTCCGCGCCGCCGGGGCACGCGCCCTCCTTGCCCGCCGACGGGCAGGAGGGGCCCTTCGCCGGCTTCTCGTCGGTCGCCGATGTTCCGCATGGACTCCCTCCTCGGCGCCGCCGAGGCACGCACCCCGACGACGCGGCCTGATCCGACCCCATCAAGGAGACAGCCCCTAGCCGCGCCGGTGGGTCCGGACGTGGCGCCGGGAGAGCTTGGCCAGCAGGAAGACCAGGCCGGCCGCGCAGGCCACCGCCGCCCAGCCCGGCAGCAGGATCGAGGCCGGCAGGAGCAGGCAGCCGGTGAGGGCCAGGCAGGGCAGGTACCAGCCGAGGACGCGGCGGATGCCGTCGCCGTAGCGCATCGAGATGGCGGCGTTGGCGGTGTAGAAGGCGAGCACCCCGCCGCAGAGCGCCCAGCGGGAGCCGGGCGGCAGCGCGTGGTCGGGCTCGGCGACGGCGGTGCCCAGGGCGGCGGCGATCACGGTGATGCCGGAGACCAGGACGAACGGCAGGTACATCACGGTGTCCCGCATGGCCCGGGTGGCGTGGCCGCTCTGAGCCCGGGTCAGGCCCTGCGCGGCGTTCTCGGTGCCCCAGGTGAAGAAGATCATGGCCAGCTCGGCGACCACCACGAAGGCGAACAGCGCGGTGACCCCGGCCGCGAGCACGAAGTGCTCCTCCAGGGCCACCACCACCGTGAAGACGCTCTCGCCGAGCACGATCACCACGAACAGGCCGATCCGCTCCACCAGCAGCTCCACCGAGAGCCGGTCGTAGGGCCCGGTGCCGAGGCCGGTGCGGACCGCCAGCAGCACCACCTCCAGCACGATCGCCACGCCCCAGAGCACGAACCGCGCGGTGGAGGGCAGTGCCGCCGAGACCGCCCAGAGCGCGGCGGGCACCAGGCAGTAGAGCACCGGCCGCCAGAGCGGCAGCGGGTTGTCGGCGGCCCGGGCGTGGCCCCACCAGATCAGGAAGAGCACCAGCCGCACCCAGGCGGCGCCCAGGGCGTAGGCCCAGGCCCGTTCGTGCAGGCCCTCGGGGGAGGCCGCCGCCATCAGCCCGAGGGCGGGCATCGCGGCCAGCAGCATGGCCTGGATGCGCGGGCTGCCGGAGCCGAACAGGTTGACGGTGACGGTCAGGTTGGCCCAGGCCCACCAGGCCGGGAAGAACAGCACCAGGAACTTCGCGAAGTCCCCCGGCCCCGGGTCCCCGTGCAGCCCGTGGGCCAGCACGCTGACCGTCACCACGAAGACCAGGTCGAAGAACAGCTCGAACCAGCCGGCCCGGGGCTCCTCGCCCTCCGCCGCCGTGTCCGCTCCCGGGGGCTGCGCCTGCGCCGCGTCGCTCACCCGACCACTGTGCGGCGGCCTCCGGCGGTGGCGGGGCGGGCGCGCCGGGGGCGGGGCCGGCGGTTGCCTCGGGCGGCTGAAGCCGACGGAGGGTCAGGTGGCGTGGTGGAATCTGGAATTCGGCGGCGCGGACGGGCCTCCGGCGGGAGGCTGTGACCATGACCACTGATACCACCGATACCACCGATACCACTGTGACCGCTGATGCTGCTGATGCTGCTGCCCCGACGGGTCCCCGCACGGGTGCGCAGCGCCGCAGCGACACCGAGCGCCGGCTGACCGCCGACGTGGACCTCTGGCTGGCCAGCGCCTCCCCGGACGGCGTCCCGTACCTGGTGCCGCTCTCCTTCGACTGGGACGGCACGGCCCTGCTGGTGGCCACCCCGGCCGGGAGCCCGACCGGGCGGAACCTCGCCGCCTCCGGAACCACCCGGCTGGCGCTCGGCCCGACCAGGGACGTCACGATGATCGAGGGTGCGGTCGAGCACCTGGAGATGGACGCCCTGCCGACGCCGGAGCGGGAACGCTTCGCCGCCCGCACCGGGTTCGACCCGGCCGCCTCGGCCACCCGGTACCGCTGGTTCCGGATCACCCCGCGCCGCATCCAGGCCTGGCGGGAGGCGGACGAGCTCTCGGGTCGCGAACTGATGCGCGACGGCGAGTGGCTGGTCTGACCACCTCTCGGGCGCCGTCCCGTGGCGCTTCTCACACCGGGGTCGGGGGCGGTCCGCCGGCCTGTCGACCGAGGGGCGTTCCCGCAGGTCGGGCGGCCCGTGCCGGGCGGACGCACAGCTGATGCCCACTCAGGAGTCGGACGCCGGGGGCCGCCGGTTCCCGAACGGCCGGGGTGACGCCCGTCACGTGCTCCGAACGGGCTGACGGAGCGTCGGTACCCCCGGGGCGAGGGCTCCGGACGGGGGTGAAGGGTGCGACGATGAGTCGGCCATGGAGTCGGGACGAGTCGTACGAGCGGGGCGGGCTGCGGTGTTCGCCGCCACCTGCGTGCTGCTCGGCGCGGCCGGCCACGTGCTGATGTCCGGGGACACCGTCCCCGGGTGGGTGCTCGCCGCCGCCTTCGGGGCGGTCGGGGTGCTCGGCTGGCTGACGGCCCGTCGGGAACGCGGGCCGCTGCTGGTCACCGGGCTCACGGTCGGCGTGCAGGCCGCGCTGCACCTGCTCTTCTCGCTCGGCCAGGCCACCGACCGGGGGGCGGTGGCCGCCGGGGCCGACGGGACGGCCGTGCAGTGGGCGCGGCTGCTGCTCTGCAACGGCCACCCGCTCTCGCCCGGCGAGGCCGTCCGGCTGGTCGAGGACGCCGGGCTGGACCTGGACGCGCTCGGCCCGCCGGTCGACGGACTCGCCGCCCTGGTGGTCCCGGCCGCGACGGCGGGCACCCACGCCCACGCCGCCGGTCACCTCGCGGGTGGCCACCTGCACGCCGCGGCCGCCCCGGCCGCCCACCAGATGACCGGCGGGGGCTTCGGCATGCTCGCCGCCCACCTGGTGGCCGCCCTGCTGCTCGGCCTCTGGCTGGCGGCGGGGGAACGCGCGGTGTTCCGCCTCGGCCGGACCGTCGCGGCCTGGCTGTTCGCGCCCGTGCTGCTCCTGCTCCGGGCCTTCGCCCCGGCGACCCCGCCCCGTCCGCGCCGCCGCCCGGACCCGGCACCGCGCCTGCGGCTGCTGCTGCTCGTCCACGCGATCACCTCTCGGGGCCCGCCGCCCGGGACCGCCGTCCTCTGACGGCCCGTCACCCCGGGGCCGCACCCGGCCGACGCCGCGCCCGTACGGGCCGTGGCGCCGCTGCCGCGTGCCCGTGCGCCGCGCCCGTCGGTGCGCCTCCGCATCCGTGGACGTGCGCATCCGCGCATCCGCGCATCCGTGCACCCGTGTGCCCCCGGGCCGGTCCTGCGGCCGTCCGTGCCGCTTCCGACTCCGAGAAAGACCCACGGCGTTGAACCCTGTCCTGCCCACCTCCGCCCCGTCGCCCACCGCCCCGTCGCCCACCGTCCCGTCACCGACCGCCCCGCGCGCGGCCGCCCGCCGCACCGGCCCCGACGACGCCACCGTCACCGGTTGGGCGCTGGCCGCCCGGGAGGGCGATCCGGCCGCCGTCGAACGGTTCGTCCGGGCCACCCGGATGGACGTCTGGCGGTACGTCGCCCACCTGAGCGGCGAACCCCAGGCCGCCGACGACCTCACCCAGGAGACCTTCCTCCGGGCACTGCGCAGCCTGCCCCGCTTCGAGGGCCGCTCCTCGGCGCGGACCTGGCTGCTCTCGATCGCCCGCCGGGCGGTGGTCGACCGTTTCCGGTTCGCCGCCGCCCGCCCCCGGCTGCTGGACACCGACGACTGGCAGGGCGCCGTCGAGCGGGCCCAGTACTGCGACCTGCCCGGCTTCGAGGAGGGCGTGGCGCTCTCCGAACTGCTGGCCGCGCTCCCCGCCGAGCGGCGGGAGGCCTTCGTGCTCACCGCCGTGCGCGGGCTCCCGTACGAGGAGGCGGCCCGGCTGACCGGCTGTCCGATCGGCACCGTCCGATCCCGGGTGAACCGGGCCCGCGCCGCGCTGGTCCGCCAGCTCGCGGAGGCGGCCCGCGCGGACCTCGTCGGCTGCGCGGCCTGAGCGGTTCCCGGAACCACACGATGGGGGCACCGGGCGGCGTGTCCCGGTGCCCCCGCCCCCGTGCGTGCGTTGTCGTTGACGACCACCGGACCGGTCCACCGACCGGGTCCCGAATCCTCTGGAGGCCACCGCCATGTCCACCACCGCTGCCGCCGTCACCACCGTCCTCGCCGTCGGGGGCATGAGCTGCGGCCACTGCGAACGGACCGTCAGCGCCGCGCTCGCCGCCCTCCCCGGCGTCAGCGACGTCACCGCGGAGGCCAAGGCCGAGCGGGTCACCGTCGCCTCGGCGGCCGAACTCGACGAGGCGGCCGTCCGGGCGGCCGTCGAGACGGCGGGCTTCGAGTACAGCGGCCGGGTCTGACGCCTCGTCGCCCCGCCCGTCCGGCCCGCCCGTCCGGTCCGCCGTCCCGATGAACGGGCCCGGCGGGGCGGGAACTCGGCCGGGCCCGGCCCCGACTGCTCCGGTGTGAACGTCAACGCCAACCCCACAGCGCTCGGGCCGGGTCTCCGGCCACGCTCCGCCCTCCTGGGCTTCGCCCTGCTCCTCGCCCTGGTCTTCACCGGGGCCCTCGCCGCCGGCCACGCGGCGGGCCCGCTCACCCCGGGGCCGCGCCCCGCCGGCGGCGGCCCGGGGCCGACGGACGGCGGGATGGACGGGATGCCCGGCATGGACGGAATGGACCACACCGCGGGCATGCCCGGCAGCAGGGCGGGGGCGGGCAGGTGAGCGCCGTTCCCCCGAGCGGCCTCTCGTCCGGTGCTCCGTCAGCCCGGGCCGCCGCTGCTCCGGTCGGCCTTTCGTCCGACGCTCCGTCGGCCCCGGCCACCGGGCCCGAGACGGTGACCGACCTGCTCGTGGGCGGGATGACCTGCGGGGCCTGTGTCGGCCGGGTGGAGAAGCGCCTGGCCCGGCTGCCGGGCGTGACCGCCGCCGTCAACCTCGCCACCGGCCGGGCCCGCGTCCTCCACCCCGAAGGCCTGCCCCCGGCCGAGCTGGTCGCGGCGGTGGAGGCCGGCGGGTACACCGCCTCCCTGGTGGACCCGGCCGGCGAGCGCCGTCGTGCCGAGGCCGAGGAGCCCTCGGCCGCCTCGCCCGAGGTCCGGGCCGAACGGATCCGACTGACCGTCACGGCGGCCCTGGCGGTGCCCGTCCTGCTGCTGTCGATGGTGCCCTCGTGGCAGTTCCCGGCCTGGCAGTGGCTCTGCTTCGCGCTCGCGCTGCCGGTGGTCACCTGGGGCTCGGCCGGGTTCCACCGGAGGGCCTGGCAGGGGCTGCGGCACGCCACCGCCACCATGGACACCCTGGTGAGCCTGGGCGTGACCGCCTCCTTCGGCTGGTCCGTGTACGCGCTCGGGTGGGGCGGGGCGGGCGATCCCGCGATGCGGATGCCGTTCTCGCTGACCGCCGGGGCCGGCGGCGGCGCCGCCCACGTCTACCTCGAAGCCGCCGTCGGCGTCCCGCTGTTCGTGCTGGCCGGACGGCTGCTGGAGGGGAGTGCCCGGCGGCGCGGAGGTGCCGCGCTGCGGGCCCTGGCGGCGCTGGGCGCCCGGGAGGTCAGCCTGCGCGGACCGGACGGCGGCGAGCGTACCGTGGCGGCCGAACTGCTGCTCCCGGGGCAGGAGTTCACGGTCCGTCCGGGCGAAAGGGTGGCCACCGACGGGGTGGTGGTCGAGGGCGGATCCGCGCTCGACCTGAGCGTCCTGACGGGCGAGAGCGTTCCGGTCGAGGTGGGCCCCGGCGACCAGGCGCCCGGGGCGGCGCTGAACGTCGGCGGGCTTCTGGTGGTGCGGGCCACCGCCGTCGGGGCGGACACCCAACTGGCCCGGATCGCCGCCCTGGTGGCCGAGGCGCAGACCGGCAAGGCGAAGGCCCAGCGTCTGGCGGACGCGGTGGCCGAGGTGTTCGTGCCCGCGGTGCTGGCCCTCGCCGTCGCCGTGCTCGGCTTCTGGCTCGGCGCCGGGGCCGAGCCGCAGGCGGCGGTCACCGCCGCCGTCTCGGTGCTGGTGGTGGCCTGCCCGTGCGCCCTCGGCCTGGCCGTCCCGACGGCACTGCTGGCCGCCACCGGGCGCGGGGCCGAACTGGGCGTCCTGGTGCGCGGACCCGAGGCGCTGGAGAGCCTGCGCCGGGTGGACACCGTGGTGCTGGACAAGACCGGCACCCTGACCACCGGCCGGATGACCCTGGGCGGCGTGGCGGTGGCGCCGGGCGTGGACCCGGAGCGGGTGCTGCGGCTGGCGGGGGCGCTCGGGCGCGGGTCCGAACACCCGGTGGCCCGCGCCGTCGCGGAGGCGACCCGGCGGGGCGGTGGCGAACTCCCGCCGGTGGAGGGCTTTCTGGCCACCGCCGGGCTCGGCGTACGGGGCACGGTGGAGGGGCGCGAGGTCCGGATGGGCAGGCCGGACCGGGAGGTCGAGGACCCCGCCCTGGCGGCCGCCCTGGCCGCGGCCGACGCCGAGGGCCGCACCTCCGTGCTGGTCGAGCTGGACGGCCGCCCGGCGGCGGTGCTCGCGGTCGGCGACGCGCTGCGGGCGGGCAGTTGGCGGGCGGTGCACCGGCTGCGCGGGCTGGGGCTGGACGTGGTCCTGCTGACCGGCGACCGGCCGGGACCGGCCCGCGCGGTTGCCGAGGAGCTGGGCATCCGCACGGTGCACGCCGCCGCCACCCCGGCCGGGAAGGCCGAGGTGATCGGGCGACTCCGCTCCGCCGGGAGGACGGTGGCGATGGTCGGCGACGGCGTCAACGACGCGGCCGCGCTCGCCACCGCCGACCTCGGCATCGCGCTGGCCTCCGGCACGGACGCGGCGATCGGAGCGGCCGGGCTGACCCTGGTGCGGGGCGACGTGGAGACCCTGGTGACCGCCGTCCGGCTGGCCCGGCGGACCCGCAGCGCGATCCGGGCCAACCTCCTCTGGGCCTTCGGCTACAACGCGGTGCTGCTGCCGCTCGCCGCCCTGGGCCTGCTCAACCCGATGCTCGCCGCCCTCGCGATGTCGGCCAGCTCGGTGCTGGTGGTCGCCAACAGCCTGCGCCTGCGCACCTGGAGGCCCGGCCGGGGCGGTGGCGGTGGCGGGCGGTCAGGCCGGGGCGACGGCGCGCGGTCCGGGAACTCGGGGCGGGCGCGGGCCGACCACTGATCCGGACCGTGCAGACCGGCCCGGTCCGTGACCCCGCGTCAGGAGAACCATCCATGCGTACCCGTGTCCTGCCCGGCGTGGCCGCCGCCGCGGCCCTGCTCATATCCGGGTGCTCGTCCGGAGGCGGCGCCCCCTCCCCGGCGCCGTCCACGGGGACCCCGGCCGCCACGGCGGGCTTCCCGGTCCCGGTCGCGGACTGCGCGGGCCGCGAGACGGTCATCGACGGCCCGCCCGGCCGGATCGTCACCAGCAACGCCGCCGCCCTGGAGATGCTGCTCGAACTCGGCGCGGGGGAGCGGGTGGTGGGCACCGGCTACCCGCCCGGCCAGGGCTACCTGCCCGGTGCGCTGGCCGAGCGGGGGGCGCGGGTACCGGTCCTCGGGCAGCAGGGCATCGCCAAGGAGAAGCTGCTCGGCTCGGGCGCCGACCTGTACGTGGACACCTTCGGGCCGATGGCGATGGGCGGCGGGACGGGCGCGGCGCCGAGCGAGCAGGAGTTCGCCGCCGCCGGCATCAAGCACGTGTTCCTGCTCTCCACCGCCTGTGCGGCCCAGGGCAAGGCGCCTCGGACCGACCTGGCCGAGGTCCAGCGCGACGTGGAGCGCCTCGGTGCCGTCACCGGCACCGCCGACCGGGCCCGTCGGCTGACCGCCGCCATGGCCGAGAAGACCGGCCAGGTCACCGCCGCGCTCGCCGCCCTGCCGGCCGACCGGCGCCCCTCCTACTTCTTCTTCGACGTCGACGCCGGGACCAAGCAGCCGATGGCGGTCTGCAACCGCCAGGTGGCCAACGCGGTGATCACCCTGGCCGGTGCCCGCAACGTCTTCGCCGACTGCGACGCCTCGTTCCGCCCGGTCGGCTGGGAGGAGGTGGTCGCGCGCAACCCCGACTGGATCCAACTGGGCATCCGCAACAAGGGCGGTGAGGAGGAGAACCGCCGCGCCTACGAGGAGGCCGAGCAGTTCCTGCGCACCTTCCCCGCCACCCAGGGCCTCGCCGCCGTCCGCGAGGGCCGCTTCCTGCGGATCGGTTCCGAGGTCACCACCATCGCCGGTGTCCGCAACGCCGACACCGTCCAGCGGATCGCCCGCACGCTCCACCCCGACCTGGTCAAGGTCGGTCCGTAGATGGTGACTTCGGCCCCGGCCGCCACCCGGGAGGGGTTCCGCCCGCGCCCCTCCGCAGTGGCCGCGGCGCTGGTCCTCGCCCTGGCGGTGGTGCTCACCCTGGCCGTCGGGCTCGGCAGCGTGGACGTCCCGCCCGGCGAGGTCTGGTCGGTGACCGCGCGGCGGCTCACCGGCCGGGCGCCGGTCCCCGGCTCCCGCGACCTGATCGTCTGGCAACTGCGGTTCCCGCGCGCCCTGTTGGCGGCGACGGTCGGGGCGGGACTCGGGTTGGTCGGCGCCGCCGTCCAGGCGCTGGTCCGCAACCCGCTGGCCGACCCCTACCTGCTGGGGATCTCCTCCGGGGCCTCGCTCGGCGCGGTCGGCGCCATCGTCCTGGGCCTCGGGGCGGGAGGGGCGCTCGGCACCTACGGCGTCTCCGCCGCCGCCTTCGCGGGTGCGCTCGGGGCCTTCCTGCTGGTCTGGCTGGCGGCGCGCCGCGGCGGCGGCTTCGCCCCGCTGCGGCTGGTGCTCTGCGGCATCGCCGTCGGCCAGTTCCTCGCCGGGCTCTGCAGCTACCTGGTGCTCCAGGCGGGCGACGAGCAGCAGACCCGGGGCGTGCTGTTCTGGCTGATGGGCAGCCTGAGCGGTGCGAGCTGGGGGCAACTCCCGCTGCCGGTGGTGGCGGTGGCCCTGGGTGCGGTCGTGCTCCAGGGCCGGGCCCGCGCCCTCAACGCGCTCACCCTCGGCGACGAGACCGCCGCCGGGCTGGGCGTGGACGCCGACCGGGTGCGCCGCGAACTCTTCGTCACGGCCAGCCTGCTGACCGGAGTGCTGGTGGCGAGCGCCGGGGCGATCGGCTTCGTCGGGCTGCTGGTGCCGCACCTCTGCCGGCTGCTGGTCGGCGGTGAGCACCGCCGCCTGCTGCCGCTCTCCGCCCTCACCGGGGCCGTCCTGCTGACCGCCGTGGACACCCTGGCGCGGACCGCACTGGACGCGCAGGAGCTGCCGATCGGCGTGGTGACGGCGCTGCTCGGCGCACCCGTACTGCTCTACCTGCTGGACCGACAGGCGGAGGCCGCCCGATGAGACTCGCCGTCGAGGACCTGCACCTCACCCTGGCCGGCCGCTCCGTCCTGGCCGGCGTCCACCTGATCGCCGAGTCGGGCCGGGTCACCGGGCTGGTCGGCCCCAACGGCAGCGGCAAGTCGACGCTGCTGCGGGTCGTCTACCGCCACCTCGCCCCGAGGGCCGGACGGGTCCTGCTGGACGGCCGCGACCTGGCCGCCGTCAGCCGCTCGGAGTCCGCCCGTCATCTGGCCGCGCTGCCCCAGGAGCGCGGCGAGGGCTTCGAGCTGTCGGTGCGGCAGATCGTCGCGACCGGCCGCATCCCGTACCAGCGGGCCTTCGCCGCCAACAGCGCCGAGGACCGGGCGGTGGTCGCGCGTTCGCTGGAGCAGGTCGGCATGGCCGAGAAGGCCGGGCGGCGGTTCGCGGAGCTCTCCGGCGGCGAGCGCCAACGGGTGCTGCTGGCCCGGGCCCTGGCCCAGCAGCCGGAGGTCCTGGTGCTCGACGAGCCGACCAACCACCTGGACATCCGCCACCAGGTCGAACTCCTCGCCCTGCTGCGCGCCCAGCGCACCACCTCCCTGGTCGCCCTGCACGACCTCAACGCCGCCGCCTCGGTCTGCGACCACCTCCACGTCCTCGCGGACGGGGCGGTGGTGGCCTCCGGGCCGCCGCGCTCGGTGCTCACCCCGGCCCTGCTGGCCGAGGTCTTCGGCGTCCGGGCCGCCGTCACCGAACACCCCCTCACCGGCGATCCCCTGATCGCCTTCGACCACCGCCGACCGGCGGTGCCCGCCCGCCCCTGACGGGGACGGGACGCACCGAGGGCCCGGTACCTGCTGGCGTCAGGTATCGGGCCCCCGGTGTTCCCCGGCTACGCGGCGCTGTAGTGGCTGGGGCGGCCGTCCCGCAGGACCAGCCGGCCGCACCGCTCCGCCTCCGCCCGGCGCACCAACTCCCAGCGCCCGTCGGCGCGGTACAGCGGCGTGGCGTGCCAGGGGGTGGCCCAGCCGTCCGCGGCCGTCAGCAGGTGGATGCCGAACTTGGCCGAGCCGGGCGGCTGCGGATGGATCGACAGCCGGACGGCCCGGGGGTGCTGCTCGGCTATCAGCTCGCCCCAGGCCCGGCTGCGCTGGATCACCCCGTAGGCGCGGCGGCGGCACTCGCGCTGCAGGGCGGAGCGGGTGCCGGTGAAGCGGCCGGCCGCGTCCTCCACCAGGAAGCGGGTGATCCCCCGGTAGAGGGCCAAGGCCTGCTCGTCCTCGCGGAGTTCGTCGCGGAGGCGGGCGACGGTCGGGGCGTGGCGCTCGTGCACCAGGGCCCGTTTCTGGTCGTGGGTGCGCTCGCCGTACACGTCCCGCAGGTCGAAGAGGGTGAGACGGTGCAGGCCGTCCTGACGGATCATCGCGGCCAACTCGTCCGCGTAGGAGTCCACATGGGCGTCCGGCACGCCGATCAGGTCGCCGAAGACGTGTCCGTCGGAGCAGACCACCAGCCGGGCGCCGGGCGGGTGCACCGTCGAGACGCGCTCGCAGAGCCCGTGCAGGAAGGCCAGTGCGCGGCGCTCGCCCTCGTCCGGCAGGTGGCCGAGCACCTTCTCGGGGCTGGGTGACTTGCAGGGGAAGCCGGGGAGGGTGAAGGTGATCTCCTCCCCGGCGGCCACGAATCCCTCCAACTGGCTTATCTGCTCCGGGAAGTCCTCCGTGGTGAGCGGGCGCCCCCGCTGAGTGGACCGGCAGTGGGGGAGCAGCAGGGCAAGAACGTCGGCGGCGCGTGACAAGAGGGTTCTCCGGTAGGTGCGGTGGTGCTGGATCAGGAGCGACGGTCGTACGCCACGGGCAGGCGGTCCACGCCCCGGGCCAGTACGGCGGGTGTCCAGGCGAGCGCGTCGAGCTCGCCGGCCGGCCGCAGCCCCTGGAGGCGGCCGGCCAAGGTGCCGAGGGCGATCTGGAGTTCGGCCCGGGCGAGGGCGGCTCCGGGGCAGAAGTGGATGCCGTGGCCGAAGGCCAGGTGCGGGTTGGGCGTCCGGTCCAGGTCGAGCCGGTCGGGGTCGGGGAAGCGCTCCGGGTCGCGGTTGGCGGCGGCGAGCGAGACGATCACCGAGTCCCCGGCGGGGACGCGGGTGCCGTGCAGCTCGTCGTCGACGGCCAGGAAGCGCCAGGTGGTCAGCTCGAACGCACTGTCGTAGCGCAGCAGTTCCTCCACCGCCCGGGGCAGCAGGTCCGGCTCGGCCCGCAACCGGGCCAGTTGGCGGGGGTGGCGGAGCAGGGCCACCAGTGCCGTGCTGATCTGGTTGGTGACGGGCTCCTGGCCGGCCACCAGGAGCTGGAACACCATCGAGTCCAGCTCGGCCGGGGTCAGTTCGCCCGCGTCGCATGCCGCCACCAGTCGCGTCAGCAGCCCGCTCTCCTCCTGCCGTCGGCAGCGCTCCACCACCTCGGCGATGTACCCCTCCAGCTCGCGCAGGCGGCGCTCGTAGGCCGGCCGGCGCGGGTCCTGCGGGCCGACCGGCTGCACCACCTTCCCCCAGTCCCGGTCGAAGCGCTCCGCCAACTCGCTCGGCAGCCCGATCACTTCGGCCAGCACCCGGAACGGGAACAGCGCCGCGAACCCGGCCACCAGGTCCGCCCCGCCGTGCTCCGGCAGCGCGTCCACCAGCCCGTCCGCGATCCGCTGGAACCTCGGCCGCAGGGCCTCAACCCTGCGGGGCGCGAAGGCCTCCCCCAGCAGCCCGCGCATCGCGGTGTGCCGGGGCGGGTCCTGGTGGAGCAGGTGCACCTGGAGGCGGGAGTGCTGCGGCTCCGGCATGATCGACGCGAGCTTCCGCCAACCCTCGTTCCCCAGGCGGTGGTTCTTCCCCAACCGCCCGTCCCCGAGCGTCTCCACTGCGGCCCGGTACCCCGTCACCAGCCAGGCCGCCACCCCCGACGGGAACCGCACCGGATGCACCGGGCCGGCCGCGCGCAGCTCCCGGTACAGCGGGTACGGATCCCGCTTGAACCTCTCCCCGTACAGCGGCACCCGCTGCACCGGACACCCCGACGACGACCCCGCTGGACGTTCTCCACCCGACACGGCGCACAGGCCCTTCCCACCGACGACGGACGACCGGCGGGCCGCCCGCCAGAGCAGTCGGCCGCCGGCCGCCCGGAGTTCCCGGGCCTGGCACGTGTGTTCGGTGGGTCAGGCGCGGGGGTGGTCCGTGGTCTCGGTGATGAGGTGCTGGTGCCAGGGGGTGGGGGTGTGGGGCGTGGGGAGGAAGGTGGTGAGGAGCTGGTCGAGCTTGCCCTGGCGCCAGTCGCGGTCCTTGGCGGGGGTGGCGGCGTTGAGGGCGTTGAGGCGTTCCGCCGCGAGGGTGCCGGCGGTCTGGCGGGCGGCGGGGACGGCCTGCGCGACCTGGTTGAGGGTGGCGAAGGTGAGCGCGCCGGGGGCCGGGGTGCCGAGCGGGACGGCCGCCGGGTTGGTGCCGGAGAACGGGACGCGGGGGTCCAGGTGGCCCTGCTCGCGGAGGCTGATGAGGTCCACGAGCAGGGTGCTGCGCAGGCGTTGGAGCTCCTGGGCGACCTCAGCCCGCTTGGGGCCCCAGTTCTGGTTGAGGATGCCGGCCACGTCGGTGTCGAAGCGCTTGAGTTCGGCCTCGGCCATGCCGGTGTAGATCCGGGCCAGGTGCACCGCCTCCTGGGAGGGGGTCGGTGGGGTGAGGTCGAGGGGGCGCTGACGGACGGCGGTGACGGTGGAGGCGGCCTCGTTCGTCGGGTCGACGCTGGTCTCCTGGCTGACGACCTGCCAGCCGTCGGTGGGGCTCTTCCAGAGGAAGTTGGTGACCTCGTAGAAGGCGGACTGGGTGCCGCTCTCGTACTCCTCCGAGCCGAACCAGTCGGTGGGCTGCTGGGTGCGGCGGAAGTCCAGCGCGCTGGAGTTGTTGGTGGTGCTGGACTGGTAGTGCCAGGCCGTGAAGACGTCCGGGGTGGCCCCCGGGGTGACGGCGAGGGCGCAGCCGTTCATCACGGCGGTGAAGACGAACTCCGAGCCGGGGACGGTGGGATCGGGGTCGAGGGGCACGGGGGTCGAGCCCACGGTGTGGAGCTGTCCGCCGGGGGCGCCGGCCAGGTAGGGGATGTACGAGGCGGTCAGGTACCGCTGGTCGGCCGGCGGGTTGGCGAAGCGCTCGGCGAAGCGGGAGACGAACGGGTCGTCCGGGTGGGCCTCGACGTACTTCTCGACGGCCGGGGTGAGGATCAGCGCGTTGTTGCGGCGCGGGTCCGGGACCAGGGTGAACCAGTTGTCGGGCTGGGTGTTGGCCCAGGCCATGAACTGGCGCGCCTCCTGCTGGTCGAGTCCCGGTCGCCTGAGCTCCATCCCGAGTGCACCGTCGTAGGACAGGATGTGGTCCCGGAGGAAGTCGGCCGGGGAGTCCGTGAGTTGACGGTTCGCCTCGACCGGGTCGGGAAGGGTGAGTGGCTGCGGCGCGGCCACCGGGGGCGCGGTCTGGGGGGTCGTGTCCGAGGTGGAGTTGCCGAAGAGCGAGCTCAGGAACGGTGCGCCGAAGTCGGCCCGGAAGTTCCGGTCGGGGGTGAGACCGGGCAGGGTGGACTCGTCCGGTCCGGCGGCCGAGGCCCAGACCTTCCAGCCGGCGGTGCGCGGGTCCGGGAGCGAGCCGGGGGTGGCCTCCCAGGACTGCCGTGTGCTCGGGTCCACCCAACGGAGCGTCCCGTCCGCGCCGTTGACGAGCGCCACGGTGTGGCCGACCTCGCCCTCGCGGCCGACCAGCACGGTGGCGAAGGAGCCCGGACCGCCCCGGCCGACGTGGTCGATCAGGGAGTCCACGGCGGGTTGCCCCTCGCCGAACAGGTGCGGCAGGTCGTGGCGGCGGTTGAGCACCTGGGCGGCGTGCTGCTCCACCGCGCCGGTGTGGGTCTGTCCGGACGGGCGGGGGCGTCCGTAGTGGGTGTCGCGGTACGCCTCGACGGCTTCGAGGCAGCTCTGGAGGTCGTCGCCGAGCCGGAAGTCCGGCCCGGGGGAGACGGGCTGCCCGTGCGGGGTGATCAGGCCGAGGAGTTCGGGGGTCGGCTGCGGGAAGCGCCGGCCGTCGGTGAACTCGCGCAGCGCGGCGTGCTGTTCGGAGTCGGCCGGGCGGTAGCCGCGGTCGTGCAGGACGGCGTCGGTGTTCTCGTACGCGGGCGTGCGACGCCGCTTGGCCGGGGGCTCGCCACGGTCCTGGGCGGGCGGCACGGAACGGCGGTCGGAGGCGGGCGGCGGAGGCGAGACGTGGCCGGCCACCGGCGGACGGTTCGTCGAACCGAAGCCGGAGGACGGGCCGTCGGCCTCGGACACGGCCTCGGACGCCGGGGCGCGGACCGGGCCGAGCTGGAACGGGGCGGCGGGCGGCGGAGGGGAGGTCTGGTGGCCCTGGGTCGCGGTTGCGGCCTCGGTCTCGCTGTCGCTGTCGTCGTTGAGGGTGAAGTCGTCGTCGAAGATGCTCGGACCGGCCTCGGCGTCGCTGTCGTCGTTGAGGGTGAAGTCCTCATCGAAGATGCTGGGACCCTCGGCGGACGGGTGCAGTTGGAACGGCCGCTCCGGGCTCGGGGGTTGCGGAGTGGCGGCGCGCGGCGGTTCGGGGGTGGACGGGGTCGACTCCTGGCGGGGGGTCGGCACCGGGGTGGGCTCCACGACGGGGGCGGTCTCGGGTTCGACCGACGGGGGCGGGGAGCTGCGGAGGGTCTCGGTGGGCTGGTCGTTCAGGTGGACCAGGGCCACCAGCAGCTGGTTCTGCTGCCAGTCGTTCGCGCGGCCGGTGAGCTCGGAGGTGTACTGCTGGTACGGCGAGCCCTGCTGGGCGAAGCCGTTGAGTACGTCGGCGATCACCTGGGCCTGATCGCGGTCAGGGGCGGTGGACTCGGCCTGCAGGTCGGCCGCGTCCTTGAGCTCCTGGACGAAGCCGTTCTCCCGCTCGCGGATCGCGGCGGAGACCTCGGCCAGCCGCTGCCTGGCCTCCGGGACGGTGCCGAGCGGGATCTGGGAGAGGTCGTCCCCCCGCATCATCCGGCGCTCCTCGGCCGCCCGGCCCTCCGGGGAGAGGGCGCGGTCGAGCGCAGCCCGCTGATCGGGGGTCATGCCGGCCCCGAGCAGTTCGGCGAGCCGCTCGTGGTCGTCGCCGAGCCCCTCGGCGAAGGCCTCCAACTGGTCGCTCTTGAGCTCGAACGGGCGCCCCGAAGTGTCGTCGGCGGGAAGGGTGTTGAGCCAGCCGTCGGCGATCTCCCGGTTGTAGACCGCCTTGCGCAGGCTGTCGTAGGCCGGGGCGAACTCGACCGCCGCGGTCCAGTCGTTGCCGGAGGCCAGTGCGTCGGTGACCTTCTGGAGTTGGTCGCGGACGGCGACCGCCGCGTGCGCCCGCTCCAGGGCGTCGGCGCTCTTGGTGCCGCTCTCGGCCAGCTCGCGCAGGGCGCGCTGCTCGGCCGGGTCGGTCAGGCCGTCCGCGCGGTCCGCCAACAGGTCTGCGGCAGCGCGGAGTTCGCGGACGGCCGTGTCGACCTCGGCCTTGGAGGCGTCGGGCTTCAGGGCGGCGTCCCAGGAGTCGTCGAGCCGCTCCTTGGCGTCGCCGGGCAGGTGGTCGCCGGCCCGGGAGCCGAGGTCCTGGGCGGCGGTGGAGGAAACCGCCTCGGGGTAGGGGGTCGTGCCGGTGACAGGGGAGAAGTAGGGGCGGCCGGTGAGCTGGCTGGTGCCGGTGGTGTTGGCGCCCTCCTGGACGGCTGGCAGGCTGCCGAGCTGGAAGACCTTCTCGAAGGAGTCCTGGCTGAGCGGGCCGGAGCGGAGCACCAGCACGTCGTCCGGGCCGAGGGTGTCCAGCAGTCGGTTCATGCCGTCGGCGTCGAGGGTCGCGAGGTCGGCGCGCTTGAGCCAGGGGGCCTCGTACCGCGGGGCGTACGGGACGTCGTGGTTGCCGACCTGGAGCAGGACGGCCGGCTTGCCGAGCCCGGCCTGGTGGATGCCCGCCGCGAGGTTGTCGGGGGCTGCCGCCTGGCGGTCCGGGGTGAGCCGGGCCAGGCCGTAGAGCGGCATCAGGTCCAGGGAGCCGGAGTTGATCCGGCCTGCCATCGACTGCAGGGCGGGGCTGTCGGGGAAGGAGTGCGGGTCGGGGGCCGGGACGTGCTGCTGGAACAGCGCGTTCTTCTTGTCGACCGTGCCCTCCAGCGGCAGTACGCCGAAGCCGCCGTCCTCGGTGCGGGAGAAGACCGCACGGGTGGACATGCCCCAGGCGTACGGCGCCAGCACCACGGCCTTGTCGGCGCCGGTGTAGTCGAGCAGCGCCTTGGAGTTGTCCCCGTCCGCGCCGATCTCGTCGCTGGCCGCGACCAGGGTGAGCCCGCCCTGCCCGACCGGGGCCGGCTGGTTCTCGCCGTGCGGGTCGAACTCGTCCGGCGCGTAGTGGACCTGGCCGCCGCCGAGGAGTCCGGCGTCGAGCATCCGGTCGAGGCGGGAGCGGACGTTGGTCGGGGCGACCAGGTCGATCTGCCCGTCGTAGCCGAGTTCGCGGAGCGACCGGATCATGTTGACCGCCGCCGCCTGGTGGCCGGAGCCGGGGCCGGAGGCGACCACGACGGTGACCGGGGACTGCTCGGCCAGCGTCCGCGCCACCTGCTGGCGGGCCTCGACCTCCAGATCGGTGGGCGGCACGCCGCCGCGCCGGTGGGTGATGATCTCCTTCAACTGGTCAGCGCTGCCCGGGTCCTGGGTGCCGAGCCGCCAGAGGGTGTGCTCGGGCACTTCGCGGCCGAGATCCTTGAGCAGCTCCGGGCCGTGCTCGGCGCCGAGCAGGTCGCGGACGGCGTCCAGGTCGCCCGCGCGGACGTCCCGGATCTGCTGGGCGAGGGCGTCGGGGTCGGCGACGCCGTGGCGCGAGGCCAACTCGGCCGCCCGGTCGGCCGGATCGGCCAGGGTGCGGCCGGTGGAGGGCCAGCTGTGCTGCGGCGGCTCGCCCTCGGTGCGGGGAGTGGCGGCGCGCGGGGGCGGCGACGGGAGGTCGGTGTCCTGGTCGGCGGGCACGCCGCGTTCGGCCGGCTCGTGATGCCCGGCGTCGGTCGTCTGCGGCGGGAGGTCGCCGCCCTCGACCTGGGCGGTGAACTCGCGCAGGCCCTGGTACATGTCGTTGTCGGCGTCCGTGGCGCGCACCGGGTTCGCGGGGGCGTCGTGGACGGCGGACGGGTCCGGGCCGTACAACCGCTCCAGCAGGGGGAGGAGTTCGGGCTCGTTGGCCCGCACCCAGTCCGCGCCGTTGTTGCGCGGCTGGCCGGTGTACGGGTCGGTGCCGTGGTTGGTGCCGAGGTAGGCGTTGCTGACCTGGGCGAAGTACTCGTACTCGTCGCGGGCGGCGTAGTTCTCCGCCTCGCTGCCGTCGACGTGACGGCGTGCGCCGTCGGACCACTCGGAGGGGCCGTCCTCACCGAACAGACGGGGGATCGCCTCGTTGTCCAGCTTGCTGTCGAAGGTGTCGCGGATCAGCTGCCGGTCCGCGTCGGTGATGCCGAACTTGTGGATGGTGTGGGCGAGTTCGTGGGTGGTGGTGGAGTAGCCGTCGGCGTAGTGCTGGTCCGGGCCGACGGAGGTGCGCTCGCCGAGCAGGTTCTCCTCGGTGACGGCGGCCCACTTGCCGCCGGCGCCGCGGACGTCGTCCCAGCCGCGGCCGCCGCCCGCCTCGCTGTCGGCCGTCCGGCCGCCGAGGTCGGCGAACGGGGCCAGGTCGGTCATCGCCGTGTCCTTGGGAACCACGACGATCCGGCTGCCCTCGGTGAGCAGCCTGGCGGCGGTGTCCGGGTCCTGGAGCATCCGGGTGAGCTGGGCGGTCGCCTCGGCGCGCGCGGAGGCGGGCCGGTCGGCGCCGCCGTCCACGTCCACCATCAGCTGCGCGGCGGTCCTCGCGAAGTCGCCGGGCGGCAGGGAGTCGCGCAGCGCCGAGACGAAGGCCGGGTCCTGGGCGAGGCCACGCCGGTCCGAGGCGGGGAGTGCGGCGATCGCCGCCTCGCGGTCCCGGGGCGGGAGTTGGGGCAGGTCGCGGGTCAGGCCGGCGACGTCGGCGGGGCGGGTGACGGCGTAGTCGTCCCGCGGCGGGGCGGAGCGCGAGCCCTCCAGGGCGGGGGAGTCGAGCCCGCGGGAGGTGGCGGCGGGCGGCGGGGAGGCGTCCCGCATGCTGTCGTCGGACTTCTGGCTGTCGGCCTTCACGGGTGCGGGCTCCGGGTCCGGCGTGGTCCGCATCCGGTCCTCCGAACCCTGGCTCTCGGAGCGGTCGTTGTCCGGCGCGTCGGTGTCGGTGGTGGTGCCGTCGGTCCGGCTGGTGCCGGACGGGCCGGCCGTGGGCTGGGCGGGATCGGGCGTCGGCGGCGGGTTGAAGTGTTCGCCGAGGAGGCGACGACCGTCCACGAATGAGGTGTGGTCGCTGCTCTTGTAGCCGTACTGGGTCGGGTTGTAGCTGGAGTCCTCGTAGTGCTCGGCCAGAGCCTTGAGCACGTTCCGGGCCTCGGTCGGGGTCAGCTTCTTGGGACGGCCGAGGAGGTCGCCGAGCTGCTTCTCGATGTCGGCGCGCTTCTTCTCCTTGGAACCCTCGACGGGGTCGGGGACCTTGTCCGCGAAGTCGTCCAACTTCTGCGCGAACTGCTGCTGTTCGGCCTTCCGGCTCTCGACCAGGGCCTGGACGAAGGCCTGCTGATCGGGCGTGCCACCGTGGGCCAACTGACCGGTTTCCAGAGACGGGTAGAGCACCTCGGCCACGTACGGGCGGGTCTGCCAGAGTCCGCTCTGCTTGTCGTTGATGTGGCCCTTGGACTTGTCGGCGGTGATGTCCAGCCAGCCGAGCTCCTGCTTGACGCCACCCTCGGTCTTGATGATCACCAGGTCGGGGCGGGTCGAGCCGTGCGTCACCTGGGTCTCGATGGTGTAGCCGGCGTCCAGCTTGACGTCGTCCTTGATCATCTGAGTGACCATCGACTCGACCGCGTAGCCGAACTGCCGGGGCAGCAGCTTCTCGATCCGCTGGCGGTCCTCGGTCGAGGTCGCGGGGTCCGCCCACTTGGTGTAGCTGTCGGTCCAACGCTCGGTGTGGCCGTCGAGGTTGGGCACCGAATCAGGGTTGGCCAGGGCCACTGCGGCGGCCTTCTCCACCTGGGCGTCGATGGCCTCGGCGAGCTTGACCACCACGGCGCGGTCCGCCTGGTTGAGCGTGCTGCCGTCGATGGTGACGGCGAGCACGCCGAAGCTCGGCGCGTCGCCGTCGAAGACCGAGGGGTCGGCGCGCGGGGTGACCGAGTCGCCGTCGGTGTCCGAGGTGGCGGCCCAGACGTGCTTGTCGCCGCCCGCCCAGTCGCCGGGCAGGGAGCCCGGCCGGGCCTCGCGGACCTCGCCGGTGCTCGGGTCGGCCCAGCGCAGCGTGCCGTCCGGGCCGTGCACCAGCGCCACCACGTGGCCGGTGGTGCCGGGGCCGTCGGAGAACAGGACGGTGGAGAAGCTGCCGGGCCCGGCCTTGCGGACCTGGTCGATCACCGTGTCCACGCCGTGCTGCCCGGTGCCGAGCGGCACGGGGGTGCCGTGACGCTTGGTCAGCGTCCAGGCGGAGTTGTTCTCCGGGACGGAGGCGTGCGGCAGGCCGGAGGGGCGCGGGTTGCCGTAGTGGGTGTCGCGCAGCGCCTCGACCGCCTCCAGGCAGCTGAAGAGGTCGCCGCCGTCCATGGTGGCGGTGTGCGGGTTGACGTGGTCGAGGAGCTCGGGCGTCAGGTCCGGGTGCGGGCTGGAGCCGTGCTGGTTCAGGTGATCCGTGAGGGCCTGGTACTGCTCCCGAGTGGCCGGCTCGTAGCCGCGGTCGCGGAGCGGGCCGGCGGTGTTCTCGTAGGCGGGCGTGCGCTGCCGCTTCGGCCCCTCGGGACGGCCCTGGGGGAGGGTGTCGTCCTCGCGGCCGCGCTTGGTGCCGCGCGGCTCGGGGGCGGGAGCCGGCGTCGTGTCGGTGGCGGGGCGGGGGGTGAACCGGGGCCCGTCGGTGGGGCGTTGGTCCTGCGGACGGTCGGTGCGGGGTGCGGTGTCCCGGCCCGGGCCGGACGGTCGGCCCACCGGGCCGAGGCCGCCACGGTTGGGTGTGGGCGTCGGCGTCGGCGTAGGCGTGCCGGCGGCCGGGGGCGGCGGGGAGACGTGGGAGGCCGGCGGGACCTGGGCGGGGGGCTGCTGCTGCGGGGCGGCCGGGTCGGTGGACGGCGGCAGGAAGGTGTCCGAACGGTCCGCGGTGGGCGTCGCCGACGGGCGCGGGGCGGTGATCGGGCCGCCCGCGATGCGGGTGCCCTCGGGCAGGGGGGTGTGCGGAGCGGTGCCGTCCGGGGTGGCGTCGCCGCGCGGGGGAGCCACGGGCGCGGGGGACGCGACCGGCTCCGGGCGGGGCTGGGCGTGCGGCTGCGGCTGGGCCTCCGGCTGGGGCTGCTGCTGACGCGGCGTCGGGTCCGGAGTCTCGGCGGCGTGCGGCTGGGCCTCCGGCCGGGGCTGGGGGTCCTGCTGCGGGCGGGACGTCGGCTCCGGGGCCGTGGTGTGCGGCTGCGGTTCGGCCTGGGCCTGGGGCTGCTGCTGACGCGGCGTCGGGTCGGATTCCGGGCGCGGCTGGGCCTGCGGCACGGTGTTCGGCTCGGAGTCGGCCCGGACGGGGGTGGGGCGGGCCTCGGCCTCGGGGCGGGAGGGCGGGGCCTCGTGCGTAGCGGGCTGCTGACGGACCGGGTCGGAAGGGTCGGCCTGCTGGTGCGGGACGGTCGGCTCGGGCCGGACGGCGGCCGGGGTCTCGATCGGGGTCTCGGTCGGCCGGGGCCGGCTGACCGGGGTCTCCTGGGTGTGCTCGGCGGGCGGGGCCTGGTGCGGGACGGAGTTCTCCGGACGGGCCGCCGGAGGGGTGTCCTGCTGCGGGCGGACGGTTTCGGCGACCGGCGTGTGGTCGACCGGCGGGCGGAAGGTCGGCTCCGGGCGGGCGGAGGTGGCCTCGGGCTCGGGACGGACCGTCGGTGCGGGCGCTTCGGCCTGCCGCGGGGTCGGCGAGGCGTCGCCCTGCGGCGTGCGGTCGGGCGTGGCGGCGTGCTGCGGGGCGGAATCGGCAGCCCGGGGGGTCGGCTCGGCCTGACGGGGCGTCGGGTCCGGGTGGGCCGTGGCCGCCGGGGTGTCGGCGCGGGCCGGGGTCGGCGTCGGGGCCGGTGCATCGGTGTGTGCGGTGGCGGACTGCGGTCGCGGGGCGCCGCTGCTGTCGGGGGTGGGGCTGTGGTTGGACGTACCGGAGGGCGTACCGCCGGAGGGGGCGGAGTCACCACCGCGCGAGGCGGCGCCCGCACCACCGGAGTGGGAGCCGGCCGAGGCCGAACCACCGCTGCTGGTGGGTGTGTTGGTGTCGTGGGAGCCGGAGCCGCCTCGGTCCGAGCCGAACGGCGAGAGGGTGCGGCCGCCGCCGGTGGACGAGCCCGCGGTGCCGCCGGTGTCCGTGGTGGCGCCACTCGGGCCGCGGTACGCCTCGGCGCCGCCGGTCGAGCCGGTCCCGTCCGCGCTGCCGTGCGTGCCGGCCGAACCGGACGAGGAGGAACCGCCGCCGGGCCGTCCGCCGAAGGTCGGCGGGGCGTCGGCGCCGGGCAGGGTGCCGCCGGTCGGGACGTTCGGGATGTCGCCGCCGCCGAACTTGCCCTTGAGTGCCGAAGCCCCGTGCTGGAGACCGACGTTGGAGCCGCCGCTCAGGCCGGAGCCGAGCAGGCTGCCGCCGTCCACCGTGCCGGTGGTGGCGAGCTGGGCCGCGACGTCCCCGCCGACGCCGGAGACCGCGCCGCTGGCCATCTTGCCGCCGACGCTGTTCGCGGCGTTGCCGAACCCGGCCTTGCCGGCGCCCGCGCCGATGCCCTTGCCGATCATGCCACCGGCGGCACCGCCGACCGCGCCACCGATGGCGCTCTGGCCGAGCTCCTTGGTGTCCAGGCCCTTGCGGTTGCCCTCGGCGATCTGGATGGTCTGCGCGAGCAGGTTGATGGCGACTTCCTGGGCGGCCTCCTTGGCCGCGAACTCCAGGGCCTCCTTGAGCAGCTTCTTGAGGATCTGCTGGACCACGACGCGGCTGACCGCGACCGCCGCCGGGATGGTGGCCAGCGAGGCCCCGGCGGTGAACGGGGCGGAGGCCTCGGCGGTCGCGATCTCGAAGGCCAGGATGCCCAGTTGGGCGACGATCTGGATCTTGGCTGACTCGGTCGAGTTGGCCATGTTGTCCAGCATCTCGGCCATGCCCTCGCAGGACTTGACCATGCTGGGGAAGAACCCGGGATCCTCCTCCGTGCCCTTGCCCACCGAGAACTTGGCCCAGTGCGTGGACAGCCCCTCGGCCGCCTTGCCCTGTTGGCCGTCGAGCGCCCGCTTGATGGTCGAGTCCACCGACGTGCCGACGTCCGCCAGGGTCTTCCCGGCTTCGCGCCAACGGTCGGCCATCTCGCGCATCAAGTCCTCCTCGCCTTCCGGCCAGCGGGTGCCGGCCAGCAGGAGAAGGACCCACTGAAGGGGTTCGGGCAGCTCAACCGCCATGTTCTATCAGGGCCTTCCGGTGTGGTGGGGACGTCCCTTGGCGATGTCCCGCATGGCGAGGTCGGGGTGGAACAGGGCGGTCTCGGGCAGCTCGGCCTCCATCGAGGTGAGGCCGGTCTTCAGGCCCTCCTCGGCGTTGTCGTAGCTCTCGGCCATCACCTTGAGGCCGTCCGCGATGTACTTGAGCGCGGCGGGCAGGTTGCCGAGACCCTCCAACACCTTGCCGCTGTAGGTGAGGTAGCCCTTCTCGCCGTTGGCGAACTTCTCGCCCGAGTCGTCGTTGCCCCACGGGGCGCGGGCGCTCATCCCCGACATGTAGGCGGTCAACCCTCGCGTCAGCTCGGTGAGTTGGTCCGACGCCGAGAGCACCGGGCCCGCCGCCGCGCGGTACTTCTCGGGGTCGACGTTGAAGCCCTGCCCGGCATCGGGCCCGCCGGACGGAGCGGCGGACTGCGCCACCCGCTTGACCTGCTCCGCAGGCTGGGCGGCGACCCGGGCCCGCAGGGGCTCGGCCGCCTGCATCGGCTCCAGCGGTGCCAGCCGGTCCGTGGCGTGCGTCGGCTCCAGCGGCGTCAACCGGTCCGTGGCCCGCAGGGGCTCGGTGACCCGGGTGGGTTCGGCCATCTGCATGGGTTCCAACCGGGCAGTGCTCTGCACCGGCTCGGCCATCTGCATGGGTTCCAACCGGGCGGTGGCCTGCACGGGTTCGGCCATCTGCATCGGCTGGAGCCGCGCCTGGAGGGGCTCGGCGGGCTGGACGGCATCCGCCGCGACCCGGGCGGCCACCGGTTCGGTGGCCGCCACCGCCTCGGTGCGCCTCAGTTCCTGTTCTTCCATATCGCTCCTCAGCGTCCCTGGCCGGTGGCCGCGCCGGACGCGCCGGCCGGGGCGGCGGGTGCCTCACCGCTGCCCTCGGGGAAGCCCCCCGAGGTGGCGAGCCGGGCGAGTGCCGCCCGCATGAACGGCGTCGGCACCTGGAAGCCGCCCTCCTCGCGGAGCGGTGGCGGACCGTCAGCCGGAGCGGCGGGCGCCGCTGCTGCCGCCGGTTCGAGGGTGGGCGCGTCCTCGTCGGTGCGACCGCGCCGCTCGGCCACCGACCGGGCACGCTCCAGGTACGCGTCGTCGGAGGAACCCGTGGTGCCGGCTGCGGGCGTGGCCGTGGTCTCGCCACCCGAGGCCGAGCCCGCGCCCGAACCGGAGCCCGAACCGCCCGACTCCGACGTCGCGTTGAGCGTGGCCGCAGCCTCCGGCCCCAGCACGGCGGCGCTCAGCTGGCTCATGAAGTCGCCACCCGCCGCCGGTGCCTCCTGCCCGACACCCGCCACGGCGGTGTGCACGGGCTCGGGAGCCGGGGCCATGCCCGACTCCTCGACCCAGCGCTGCCGCATCCGCTGCCAGTGCCGGTCCTGCGGGTCGTGGTGGACGGCCTGGCCGAGGATCCCGGCATCGCGCAGCGCCACCGGCTCCTCCTCGTCCTCCTCCACGCCGAAGCGGGTCGGTCGGACGAATCGCGAGCCGGACTTGCCCGCGCCGGAACCACCGTGCCCGGCCCCCATCCCGGGCATGCCGGGCATGCCGCCACCGGCCATGCCTCGCGCGGACGTTCCGGCCGCACCGGCCGCGCCGGACGCACCGACGCCGCCCGCACCGAGGCCGGTACCGGAGGTGCCGCCGATACCGCGGCCGCCGACGCCGCCCGCCGTCGTGGGCGTGCCGAGCGGGTGCGCGCCGCTGCCGCCGAGGCCGCCCGCGGACCGTCCGCCGCCGGGGTTGAAGGCACCGAGTGCGGACCCGCCGCCACCCGCGCCGCCGACCCGGGCGCCGCCGCCGAGGCCGCTGCCGCCCAGGGAGCCGCCACCACCGATCCGGGAACCGGTTCCGCCGGAGCCGCCGATCGAGCCGGGCGTGCGTCCACCGGGTGAGAAGGTCGAGGGAGTTGAACGGCTCGGCAGGGTGCCGCCGGGCAGACCGGCCGGGCGGCCGGTCAGCGGGCTGAGCGGCGTGCCGCCGGTGCCGCCGCGGCTGCCGAGCGGGAGGCCGCCGATGCCACCGATGCTGCCGGGCTCGGACCCGCCCGGGGTGAACGGGCGCAGCGCCGTCATCGGCCGCAGCTGTCCCGTGGTCGTGCCCTCGGTGTTCGGCGGCTGGTGCCCCGCCAGGGTGAGGCCGCCGGGGGTGCCGGCCGACGGCAGCTTGAACGAGGGCTTCCCGTCCGGGCCGAGCGAGGAGCCTCCGGTCCCGCCGCTGCCGAAGCTGCCCGGGGAACCGCTGCCGAGGGAGCGCGACAGGGCGGGACTGGCGCTGCTGAACGGGGTCGGCGCCTGTGCCGTCGGCATCTTGAACGGCTGCAGGGCGGGTGCGCCGCCGGTGCCACCGCCGGGCGCACCGCCCGGCATCCCGGTGCCGCCGCCCGGGAGGCCGCCCGGGCCGCCGAGGCCGCCGGGGCCCACGCCGCCCGGGTTGAAGCCCTGGATGTCCACCGGCGCGGGGGCGCCGACGCCGCCGGGCATGGTGAGCCCGGTCTGCATCACGTTGGGCGCGTTGACCGTCGAGACCCCGTCGAGGCCGGTCCGCGGCGGTGCTCCGGTGCCGCCTCCGCCTCCGCCGCCCCCGCTGCCGCCGGTGAGCGAGGCGACCTCGGCGGCCGCCGTCATCGCCTGGAAGTGGCCCGAGCCCTGACGGAGCATCGAGTCCACGTTGTTGCCGACCTGGCCGACGTACGTGTTGTAGGTGGCCACGGCCTCCTTGATGCCCTCGGACTTGGCGATGTCGTCGTTCTTGCCGGCCGGGTTGTCCTCGATGTACTCCTTCGTGTACTGGAGCTCGCGGATCATCTCGTTCTTCGTCTGCGTGACCGCCTCGATGGCGCCGCGCAGCGACTGGGCGATGGCGTTCGCCGCCGTGACCGTGGTGGTGACGTGCGAGGCGTCGCCCTCGCAGAACTTGCGGAGGTAGCCCGCGAAGCTCTCGGCGGCCTCGCCCTCCATGGCCTCCATGGCCAGCTTGGCGTTGGCCACGATGGCGCCGACCCGGGTCTCGGCGAAGGTGTTCCACTTCTCCCAGGCGAGGGCCAGGTCGCCGATCAGGTCTTCGTTGGCGTCGGGGAAGACGATGGCCTTCCCGTCTTCGTTGCTCTGGATGACCTTGAGCACTTCTGCCAGGTCGGGGGGCAGCTGGATCACGGTGTCCGTCCTTCTGCGAGGGTCGACACGGGCAGGGGTCAGGCGAGCTTCGGTCCGCTACCACCGGAGGGGTGCGGCGGCGGGGGCTCCGGGTCGTCCCACTCGTTGTAGTCGAGCGTCGGCGCGTCGGCCGAGTTGAAGGTGGAGTTGGCGGTGACCGGTCCGCCGGTCTCGCCCGCGACGACCACCGTGACCGGCTTGCTCCGGGGGTCCGGCTTGACCGGGGCGACGGTCGCGTCCGCGCCCTCGATGGCCCGCAGCGAGGTCGCGTTCGACTCGTCCACGCTGCGGTAGTTGGCGACCACGGTGCGCAGGTTGGCCGCGACCTGGGCGCTGTTGGCGAGGAACTTCTGGATGCCGTCCAGCACCTGCTTCTGGTGGTCCGACAGACCGCCGACCGAACCCGTGCTGCCGGTCAGCGACTTGGCGAGCCGGTCGCTGCCGTAGACCGTCGGCTTGATCTGCTCCACCGCCGCCTTCAGCTGCGCCGTGGGCGCCTCCAGATCGTCCAGCATGGTCTGGATCATCTTCGCCGCCGCTTCGACCTGTTCCAGGTCGACCCGGAATTTCTTCCCCTCCGCCATTTCCACCCCTCGCTCGTTGCCCCACCGGTGGTCGGCGGCCCAGTCCGCCGACCATCAACTATTCGCCGCGCCAAATGACCTGACGTGACGTCAGAGCGTGACGGCCCCGCCCGGGCCGACCACGTACAGGCCCGTCTCGGTGAACGAGATGGCCAGCGGCGCGCGGTCCAGCGGCGCCTCGTTCAGCAGCGTGCCGCTGCCCAGGTGCCACAGGCGCACGGTGTCCCGCTCGTCCCCGGCCGCGACCAGGGCCTCGCCGTCCATCTCCTGGCAGACCAGCGTGCGCACCCGGGCCGCACCCCCGGACAGTTCGGTGACGGCCTGCCCGCTCTCGGCGTCGAAGGCCCGGACGGCGCCGTCGGCCGTGCCGGCCAGCACCACCGGACGTCCGGCGTGGGTGGCGAAGGCCAGCGCCGCCACCGGGGCGGTCAGGCCGTCCACGACCGGGCCCGGCGCGCCGCTGACGGCGTCCCAGATCCGGACGGTGCGGTCGCCGCCGGCGGTGGCGAGCAGCGGGCGGGGCAGCTGCGGGCCGAGCGCCAGCGCGGTGACGCCCTGCTGATGGGCCGCCAGCCGCAGCAGCGGTGCGCCGTCCAGCGCGCCGCGCACCCGCACCACGCCGTCCGCGCCGCCGGAGACCAGGGTGGTCTCGCCGAGCACCAGGCTGGTCACCGGGCCGGTGTGCGGGGTGGGCACCGAGACCGGGGCGCCGTCGGGGAGGCGGTGGCAGCGCACCGCGCCGGTGACGGTGCCGCAGACCAGCAGGCCGTCGGTCGCCGCGACGGAGCTCACCGCTCCGCCGTCCTCGGCGAGTTGGAGCCGTTCGAGGCCTCCCTCCCAGAGCCGGAGGGTGCCGTCGCCGTACCCGGCGGCCAGCACCTGGGTGCCGTCCGGGAGCACGGCGGTGGCCAGGGCGTTCAGCGGGCGGGGGCCGGTGGCGGGGCCGGCCGGCTCCCAGGTCGCCAGCGCCGTTCCGTCGGCCGGGTCGAAGAGCCGGATCCGACCGCGCTCGTCACCGACGGCCAGCGCCGAGCCGGCGCCCTGCCGCACCACCGCGAGCGCGGTCAGCCAGGCGCCGCCGGTGGCCCAGCCGTTCAGGCCGGTGCCCTGGTAGACGTCCCAGGTGCGCACGGTGCCGTCCAGCGCGCAGGAGGCGAGCACGGGCTCGCCGGCCAGCTCGGTGAAGGCCAGGCCGGTGATGGTGGCCGAGTGGCCGGCCAGGACCGCCAGCGGCTCGCCGGTGGCCAGGTCCCAGAGCCGGATCTCCCGGTCCACGCCGCCGGAGGCCAGTACCGCCTGGTCGCCCAGCGAGAGCACCGCGAGGGAGGTGACCCGCTCGGTGTGGCCCACCAGCAGGTGCAGGCGGGCGCCCGCCGCCGCGTCCCAGACCCGGATGCTGTGGTCACCGCTGCCCGCGGCCGCCACCAGGTCGAGCCCGGCACAGTTCGCGTGGACCACGGCGGAGGCGCCGCGGCCGTTCACCGCGAGCAGCCCGAGGCCCCTGCCGTCCTCGGCCCGCCAGGCCCGGACTTCGCCCTCACGGCCGCCGGAGAACGCCAGCGGCACGCCCTCGACCACCGCGGCGGCCACCACCTGCGCGCCTTCGCCGCCCGAAGTCCCGTGCAGCAGGGCCCCGGTGGTGGCGTCCCAGACCTGGACGGCCCCGTCCTGCGCACCGACCGCGAAGAGGTCCCGCTCGGCGACCCGGCCCAGCGCCACGGCGGTCGGCAGCAGTCCGGCCTCCTCGTCCGAGTCGCCCAGGGAGGCTCCGCCGTCCGCGAGTTCGGCCAGGCCGAAGCCGCGCCCGGCGACCGCCAGCGCGAACGCGGGGCGGCCGGAGACGGTGCCGATGGCGGCCGTCGGGGCGGCCTCGGCCGGGTCGACGGCCGCCAACTGCACCAGGTTGCCCGGAAGTTGGGCCGGTGCCTCGGGGCGGATCAGCTGGCCGGCGAGCGCCTCCAGCAGCCGGGCGATGCCGGGGACGGGGGTGTCGGTGCCGTCGGCCCAGGCCAGTTCGCCGAGCGTCAGCCGCCGGGCCTCGGCGACCCCGCCGCCGGTTCCGGGGCCGGCGTTTCGAAGCGCGTTCAGCACCCGGGCGGGCACCGCCGGGTCCACCGTGGCGGTGCGCACCACCTCGGTGTCGCCGCTGCGGTGGCGCACCCGCAGCGCGCCCACCTGATCAAGGGTCAGTTCGAGCCTGCCTCCCGGCAGTTGCTCCCCGCCGACCGAGAACTCCACCGGTCCCGACATCTTCCGAACCCCCAGCCCTGGTACATGGACAAACCAGCCGCGCGATGCGCGTAGATCAAGTACTCGTGGAACGAGTGTGTGTGGAGCGAGCGTGCGTGGAGCCAACGTGCGACGAACGGACCGCGCACTGACGGGTGAACGCACCCTGCACGGAGCGGTCGTCGCTCAGCAGAGGTCCTCGGGGACGAGGGTCGCGTAGACGGCGTCGCGCAGCTCCTGGGTGCGGGAGCTGCGGAACAGCGCGGGGCGGAAGCCGGTCCGGCGGAAGCCGATGGAGGCCCCGACCACCTGCACCCCCATGTTCTCGGCGGCGGCGTAGGCGTCGATCCGCCGCAGCCCCAGCTCCTCGAAGCCGAAACGGCAGACCAGCCGCATCGCGGAGGCCGCGGTGCGCATCCGCCGGTGCTCGGGGAGCAGCCAGAACGAGATCTCGGCCGCGCCCTCCTCGGGTCTCAGGTCCACCAGCTCGGCGAGTCCGATCGCGGGCCCGCCCTCGGCCTCGGGCTCGGCCTCGGGCTCACCCTCTTCCGCGGGCCCGCCTTCGGCCGCCAGTGCCACCGCGAAGTACGCGGCCCGGTCGGCCTCCCAGAGCCGGGGTGCCACCTCGGTGATCCAGCGGACGGCCGACTCGCGGTCGGGGTGGCTGAGGATGCCCTGCATGAACTCGCGCACCAGCGGGTCGTGCGACCCGGCCAGCAGCGTGTCGGCGTCCCGCTCCTGAGGTCTGCGGATCAGCACCTGGCCGTCGCGCAGACCTGAGAGCGCTTTCACCGTGCTCAGCGAACAGGTGGCGCCTCGGTTCCTCCCCATGGCCCGTATCGAAGCACCTTGAAGCCGGTCAATCAACCCGGCTCGACCCGCCCCTACCTGTGGGTAAGGTCAACTCGACCCCCGGAAGAGCGATTTGTCGACAGAGTCTGACCACTCGTCAGCACACGGAACGGCCCCCAGCCCGGGGGCGCACCGCGCCGACCAGGGCAGGAACGCCCCCGGGCACCGATGTGGAGGTTTCGCGGGGGTCGCCACCAGGGCCCGTTCGGCGGTGACGGTGGTCACGCCCGGACCGCGTCAAGGCGCGTGAAGGCGCGTGATGGAATGCCCGCATGCCGACACTCCTCGACAAGGCCCGGGTCTTCCGATCCCTGCACGTGCCCGGCCGCCCGCTCGTCCTGCCGAACGCCTGGGACGTCGCCTCCGCACTCCTGGTCGCACGCGCCGGAGCGCGGGCGATCGCCACCACCAGCGCGGGCGTCGCCTGGTCCCTGGGCGCCCCCGACGGCGGACGGCTGGAGCGCGGACCGGCGCTCGCCGCCATCGCCCGGATCGCCTCCGCCACCGACCTGCCGGTGACCGCCGACATCGAACGCGGCTACGCGGAGGAACCCGAAGGCGTCCACCGCACCGTCACCGGCGTGCTGGAGGCCGGCGCCGTCGGCATCAACCTGGAGGACACCCTCCGCCCCGTCGCCGAGCAGACCGAACGGATCGCCGCCGCGCGGGAGGCGGCCGACACCGCCGGGATCCCGCTCTACCTCAACGCCCGCATCGACACCCACCGCCTGCCGCCCGGCGCGGCCCGCCTCGACGAGACCGTCCGCCGTGCGCACGCCTACACCGCCGCCGGAGCCGACGGCGTCTTCGTCCTCAGCGCCCTGGACGCGGACGAACTCCGCTCCCTGGTGGGCGCGGTGGACGTCCCCGTGAACGTACTGACCGGCCCCGGCACGCTCACCGTCCCCGAGTACGCCGCCGCCGGTGCGGCCCGGGTCAGTGCCGGCTCCTCGATCGCCGAGGCGGCGTACTCCCTCGCCGAGCGCGCGGCCCGCGAGCTGCTGGGCGCGGGGACCTCGGCCGAGCTGGCCGGTCAGCTCGACTGGGCCGCCGTCAACGCGGTCCTGCTCGGCGAGCCGCCCGTCGGCTGAGCGGTTCGGCGGCTGCGGCCGGTCGGCTGAACCGCCTGCCGCCTGCCGCCTGCCGCCTGCCGCCCGGCGTCAGTGCAGGCCGAGCGCGGCCCGCAACCTCCCCCGGGTGACGGCGGCGGCCTCACGGGTGACCGGGTCCTCGCTGTGCAGCGCGTCGTCCAGCAGCAGGTCGGCCGCCGCGACCACGGCGGCCGGCAGGGCCACCTCGCGCAGGCCGAGCAGCTGCGCCGCGGCTTGGTGACCGGTCGTCAGGCCGGCGTCGGCGCGCTCGGACGGCTCGCCCTGCCGGTGCGCGGAGTGCGCCGATGAGTGCGCCGACGAGTGCGTCGCGGTGTGCGCAGAGGGGTGCGCCAACTCGCTCCGGGAGCGGCGAGGTTCGTTGATCAGAGGCATGTCCGGTCCGTCGGTCGTGGTGGGGGTGCGGTCGGTCAGGAGGCCTGCAGGTTCCGGACGGTCGGTGACGGTCCGCCGAGTGCGGGCCGTTCGGGCCGGGGCGCGATGCTCCGAAGCACCGGGCCGGACGGCAGCGGCGCCGAGGTCGTGCCCGTCCCCGCTCCGGTCCCGGTGCCTGCCCCTGATCCCGTGTGCGCGTCCCGGATCCACCGGGCGAGCACCCGGGCGAAGTCGGGGCCGATCACCGCCGCGAGTCTCAACTGCTCCAGGTCGCCGGTCCGCAGGGGGACCCCTGCCGCCGTCAACGCCGCGAGCAGGGGTTGGACCGTCGTCCAGGGGAGAGGGGCCACGGGCAGGGGGCCGGTATGCGCAGGCTCTGTCACGCCGGGTCCAACTACCACTCGCCGACGGGGTCACGGGTCCGGGGCGGCATTCCACCCAGTGACGTAGAGCGCACCCCGGAGGTGGTGGGCGTGTCGCGCGGGAGACCGTGCGCCCGTCCCTGAGACGGGTTCACCAGGGCGTGCCGGTCGGGTCGTTGGCGACGGCGGCGGACAGCAGGGCGTACAGGTGGTCGGCCTCGGGGAGGAGCGCGGCCTCGATCTCGTCGTCGCTGCGGCCGGCCAGGGTGAGCTTCTGGATGCGGCGGAACAGCAGCCGGTCGGAGGCCGCGATCAGCGCGGCGGTGGCCCGGGGGGCGATGGACGGCGTGTTCGGCGGGGCGGCTTCGGCCAGGGCGATGACCAGGGCCTCCTCGCGCAGGTCGTGCAGCTCGCGCAGCCGGGCGGTCAGGGTCGGGCTGTCGGCGACCATCCTGGCGAAGGTCGGGCCGGTGAAGCCGACCACCGGGTCGTGCGCCAGCAGGGCGGCCCGGAAGGTCCGGCCGAGGGCCGTCAGCGGCGCGTCCTGCGGTCCGCGCTCGGCGACGGCCCGGGCGAGGCCCTGGGTGAACTCGGCGTGGTGGTCGAGGGCCAGGTCCTCCTTGCGGGCGAAGTAGTTGGTGACCGTCTTCTTGGCCACCCGGGCGGCGGCGGCGATCTCGGCGATGGTGGTCTGCTCGAAGCCCTGCTCGACGAAGAGCCTGGTCGCACAGTCGGAGATCAGCTGCCTGGTCTCCTGCTTCTTGGACTCACGGAGCCCCGGTTCGGTCGTCACGGGAAAATCTTACCCCCGACGCAAAATTATGCTTGCCCTACTGGCTATGCCCGCCCTAAAGTTACGTCCGTCGCAAAGTTAGTCCGAGTAACCCCAACTGAGGAGCAGTTCTGAACGTCACCACCACCACCGTGTCCCTCACCGTCGACGACGTGGACGCCTCCCGCGAGTTCCTCTGCACCCACCTCGGGTACCGGGTCACCGTCGCTGCCGAGGGCTTCGTCTCGCTCGGCCGCGAGGACGCCGCCGCCGATGTCGTCCTGCTGCGCACCGGCACCGAGGTGCTCCCGCCCGAGCAGCGTCACCAGCGGGCCACCGGGCTGATCCTCGCGCTCACCGTCACCGACCTCGACGGGGAGGAGCGGCGGCTGCGCGAGGCCGGCGCCCCGATCACCCTCCCGCTGTGCGAGGAGCCCTGGGGCGAGCGGCTGTTCCAGCTCACCGACCCCAACGGCGTCGTCGTCCAACTGGTCGAGTGGGCCACCCCGGAAGGGGCCGAGCCGCCGACCGCCCGGGTCGTCGCCCCCGCCGCCGAGCACGTCACCGAGACGCCGAACGCCCGGATGACCGGCCTCGCCGCGCCCAGCCGCGGCAGCTCCGAACTCAGCACCTGGACCGTCGCCATGACGGCCGGTCAGACCGGCCCCGAGCACGCCGTCAGCCGGGAGCAGGTCTGGACGGTGACCGCCGGCGCGCTCGAGGTCAGCCACTCGGGCCGCACCGAGACCGTCCCGGCGGGCCACACCCTCGTCCTGCCGCCCGACCTGCCGCGCCGGGTGCACGCCCCACGGGACGCCGAGGCCCACGTCGCGATGCGCGCGGACGGCGTCGCCTCCGTGGCGGGCACCGAGGGCACCCGGGGTCTGCCGTGGGCGCAGTGACGTACCGTCAGTACCCTTCCTGAGCACGCCGTCCGCACGACCGCCAGCAACGGAGTCAGCTTGTCCCTCCGCATCACCGCCCTGACCGACGCCGAGCAGGCCCCCGGTGCCGCCAGCCGCCGCCTGACCTGGCTGGCCTCCGACGCCGACGGCAACCCCGTCGGGTCGGCCGCCCTCCGCCTGTTCGACAAGCAGGGCCAGCGCCACCTCGCCGAACTCGACCTGCGGGTCCACCCCGCCGAGCGGCGCCGGCGGGTGGGCACCGAGCTGCTCGCCGCCGTCGTGGCGGCCGCCCGCGCCGACGGCCGACGCAGCGTCATCGCCCAGGCGGAGGAGGGCACCCCCGGGCAGGCCTTCCTCGCCGCCCGCGGCTTCCGGGTCGCCCTGACCCTCACCTACGCCCGCCTCGCCCTGGCCGACGCCGATCTGCCGGCGCTCGAGGCGGCCGCCCGATCCCCGCACCCGGGCTACCGGTTGACCTCCTGGGAGGGCCGGGTCCCCGAGGACCTCGCCGACACCTACGTCGCCTCACGCACCGCGATGGACGACATGCCGATGGGTGCCGTCGACTACGGCACCGTCGTCTGGGACCTCGACCGCGTCCACGCCGCGGCCGTCGCCGTCGCCGCCCGCGGCGAGACCCTCCACACCGTCGCCGCCGTCTCCACCGCGGACGGCAGCGTCGTCGGCTTCACCGAACTCGTCGTCCCCGCCGACGGCACCGGCGACGCCCAGCACTACGGCACCGCTGTCCTCCCCGCCCACCGCGGCCAAGGCCTCGCCCGCTGGATGAAGTCCGCCGCGATCCTCGCCGCCCGCGACCACCACCCCCGCCTCGACGGCCTCCTCACCGACACCGCCGACAACAACCCCCACATGCGCCACGTCAACGACGCCCTCGGCTACCTCCCCACCCACGTCGCCCACGAGTACCAGCTCGACCTGGGCTGAGGACCGGTCACGCGCCCTCGGCCGTCATCTTGTTGACGGCGGCCCGGAGTCGGAGCCAGCTCGGATCCGTCGGGTCGGCCTCCTCCACCGTCGACAGGTCATCGTCCTCCCAGGTCCGGGTGCCGTCGGTCAGGACGAGGCCGGCCTCCGGGTCGCCCTCGGCGGGAACCTCGGAGGTGGCCGCCAGGAACGCGGCGACCGCGGCTCCGGCGAGCTCCTTGCTGTCCACGGTGGCCGCCGCCGTCGCGGCGTCGGTCAGCACGGAGAGCAGGAGCAGCCCACCACCATCGGTGGCGGTGAGGAGCTCGCCCGCCGGGGTCGCCGCGAGCGCGGTCAGCCGGGCCCCGGGCGGGCCGCCGTGCTCCGTCGTGGCGCCGCTCTCGACCTCCACCTCGAGCAGGGAACCGTCGGGAGTGGCGATCCAGAGCACGCCCGGGCGCTCGGCGAAGGCCAGGTTGTACCCCGCCCAGGACTCCATCTGCGCGAGCCAGCCGGGCGGATACGGGAAGCCGGGGTCGGGGTCGCCCAGCGGCGCGGACAGCACGCGCCGGAGCGAGGGGAACGCGAAGACCTCCACGTAGTTGCCGTACGCGTTGCCGCGGATCGCGAAGTGGCGGCCGTCCGCGCTGAAGACCGGGGCCTCGTAGCCGTCGCAGTCCAGGATCAGCGCGTGCCGCAGCCACCTCATCGCGGACGGCGCGTCACCGTCGCCGCTCCCGGTGGAGGCGAACACGCAGAAGGTTGCCCCCTGGTCACTGGCCAGGGTGGCCACCAGCCCGCCGCCGGGATGCACCGTGACCCCGGTGTCCCACCTCGGCCCGCCGCCGACGGCCCCGGACCCGAGGTCGATCACGTCCGAGCTCTCCCAGTCCTCGGCCCCGTCCCGGTACGACGGCGAGGCCCACAGCGCCCGCCCGTCCGGACTGAACGCCAGACAGCGGTACGAGGAGCCCCCACCGATGACGGACACCCCGTCAGGAGTCCACTGCCACAGCTCTTCCCCCGTCGCCACGACCAGCAGCGCCCGCTCCGGATGCCACGCCGCCGCCGGCATCAACTCCATCCGGTCCCACCCGACGGCATCGCCGTACCCCTCGTCCTCGGCGCCCACGAACCCGAGCTCCCGCAGCTGCGCCCCCTCGTGGTCCCACACCCGCACCACCGGGCGTTCGGACTCCCACACGGCCACCAACGGCAGCCGCGGATGACACACCAACCGCTCCACCGAAGACCCGCCGCCGACCAACGCCCTTGCCACGACCTGGAGATCCGTCACGCCGACACGCTAACCAGCGTCACCGACAGCGGCACCCCGACGGCGATCGAGCCCTCGGGGCCCGGGCACCCACCTCCGCAGGTCCTGCGAACGCCCGGTGCGGATGATCGTTGCCGACCCCCTGGAGGCGCTGGGAGACTGGCGCCATGGTGTCTGACGTTTCGTCACGGTCCCGAGCCCGTCGCGCGGCGCCCGAGGTGGTCCTGCCGGAGCGGGTCGACGGGGACGGTGGACGGCTGCGGGAGGAGTTCAACCAGGCGGTGCGCCGGCCCGAGGAGTTCGGCGGCCTGCCGGAGGTGGCGCGCCTCCTCGACCGGCTCGCAGCGGGCGAGCGGCGTCCCTCGGGTCAGGTGTGGATCCCCGATACCAACGCCCGCCTGGCCCCGTCGGCGCTGCTGCGGGGCTCGTTCCCCGACTCCGACACCTACGTGATCGCGTCCCAGTACGGCGAGGACGCCCACCGCCGGGGCTGGCTCCGGCTGGACCGAAGCCTGACGCCCACCGAGCACGCCGCCGTCGTCGACCGGGCCGTGACCTGGACGGAGAGCGACCGCTCCCTGCCCGACGTCCTGGCCGAATTCGGCCCGCCGTCCGTCACGTTCGGTCCGCCGGACCCGCACCGACCCAAGACCCTCAGCTACGCCACCGACGATCCCGCGGCCCCCGTCGTCGCCTTCCACCTCGGCTCCGCGCGGACCGACCCGGACCCGGACGACCGGACGCCGCCCGACGCGGTCCTCCTCGCGGTCCGGGTCCGCGACGAGTTCCTCGGCGGATGGGAACTCACACCGACCGGCGTGGACCGCTTCCACCAAACGCCGGAGCGAGCCTCGGAGTGAGCGCCGCAGCACGGGCCGGCCACGGCCCCGCGACATGCGTTTCCGCAGGCCAGGAGAGTCCCTGACCTGCGGAAACGTTGGCGGTCCCGAACTGCGTCCAGCAGCTCGGTGGTGCCTCTACAGGTCGTAGTAGAGCTCGAACTCGTGCGGGTGCGGGCGCAGCGCGATCGGGGCGATCTCGTGGGTGCGCTTGTAGTCGATCCAGGTCTCGATCAGGTCGGGCGTGAAGACGCCGCCCGCGAGCAGGTACTCGTGGTCGGCCTCCAGGGCGTCGAGGACGGCGCCGAGGGAGTTGGGGACCTGGGGGACGGAGGCGTGCTCGTCGGGGGCCAGCTCGTAGAGGTCCTTGTCGACGGGCTCGAGGGGCTCGATCTTGTTCTTGATGCCGTCGAGGCCGGCCATCAGCATGGCGGCGAAGGCCAGGTACGGGTTGGAGGCCGGGTCGGGGGCGCGGAACTCGATGCGCTTGGCCTTGGCGTTGGAGCCGGTGATCGGGATGCGGATCGCGGCGGAGCGGTTGCGCTGGGAGTAGACCAGGTTGACCGGGGCCTCGAAGCCGGGGACCAGGCGGTGGTAGGAGTTCACCGAGGGGTTGGTGAAGGCGAGCAGCGAGGCGGCGTGCTTGAGGATGCCGCCGATGTAGTAGCGGGCGGTGTCGGAGAGGCCCGCGTAGCCCTGCTCGTCGTAGAAGAGCGGGGAGCCGTCGCTCCACAGGGACTGGTGGACGTGCATGCCGGAGCCGTTGTCGCCGAAGATCGGCTTGGGCATGAAGGTGGCGGTCTTGCCGTTCCGCCAGGCCACGTTCTTGATGATGTACTTGAACAGCATCAGGTCGTCGGCGGAGTGCAGCAGGGTGTTGAACTTGTAGTTGATCTCGGCCTGGCCGGCGGTGCCCACCTCGTGGTGCTGGCGCTCCACCTCCAGCCCGGCGGCGGCGAGTTCGAGCGACATCTCGGCGCGCAGGTCGGCGAAGTGGTCGACCGGCGGGGTGGGGAAGTAGCCGCCCTTGTACTTGACCTTGTAGCCGCGCACGTCGCCGGTCTCGGAGCCGGAGTTCCAGGCGCCGGCCTCGGAGTCGATGTGGTAGTACGAGGCGTTCGCGCTGGTCTCGAAGCGGACCGAGTCGAAGACGTAGAACTCGGCCTCGGGCCCGAAGTAGGCGGTGTCGGCGATGCCGGAGGAGGCCAGGTAGGCCTCGGCCTTGCGGGCGACGTTGCGCGGGTCGCGGCTGTAGGCCTCGCCGGTGATCGGGTCCTGGATGAAGAAGTTGATGTTGAGGTGCTTGTCCTTGCGGAACGGGTCCAGCCGGGCGGTGGCCAGGTCGGGGACGAGCGCCATGTCGGACTCGTGGATGGCCTGGAAGCCGCGGATCGACGAGCCGTCGAACATCAGGGTCTCGGACGGGTCGAAGGTCGCCGCTGGCACGGAGAAGTGCTGCATGACGCCCGGCAGGTCGCAGAACCTCACGTCGACGAACTTGATGTCGTTGTCCGCGATGTACTGCTTGACCTCGGCGGCGTTGTTGAACATCCATCCTCCTCAGCGAGCGTGTTTTAGGGGTCAACCCTAGGAATCGGCCGTTTCCGGCTGGTGACCCTTTCGTTTCCTAGATGTTAACCGGGCTGCTCAAGGGGGAGTCAAAGGCGTACGGTTCCGGGCAAATCAGCACCCGTGGACGGCAGGTGCCCGACAAGTGGTCCAGACCACTCAGTGAAGGCCGCCGAGAGCGATTCACCCGCTCGGGGGGAGGGGCCCGAAGATCGCCGGGACTGCCCGGATAGTGTGGATTCGTGGACACCAGAGAAGCGTTGGGATCGTGGATCGACGGACCGAAGGCCGCCGCCGAGAAGATGGGCGCCGACTTCGGGTACCGGGGTGAGCGCCTCGGGCTGCCCAAGGAGGGCCCCGGCTCGCTGGCCGGCCCGGGCCGGCGGATCGGCGCGCTGTTCGTGGACGGCTGGCTGTGCAGCCTGGTCTCCTTCGGGCTGATCGCCCAGGGCGCCCCGGGGTCGGCCAACATGTGGACCACCCCGCTCTACTACGCCGTCGCCGTGCTCCTGCTCTCCACCACCGGGACGACGGTCGGCAAGCGGCTGTTCGGCCTGCGGGTGGTCCGGCTGGACGGCGGGCGGGCGAGCATCCCGCAGGTGCTGCTGCGCACCCTGCTGCTCGTCCTGGTGATCCCGGCGGTGGTCTGGGACCGCGACACCCGGGGGCTGCACGACAAGGCCGTGCGCACCGTCGAGGTGCGGATCTGACCGGACGCCGGAGCAAGTGAACGGCCCCGCCGCGAGAGTCTCGCGGCGGGGCCGTGGCGTTGGTGGGGGAGCGGTCAGCGGACCTGGCCGCCCTTGGGCATCCGTGCGCCCTTGGGCATCGGGCCCTTGGGGATCGGAGCCTTGGAGAGCAGGTCGCCCAGCGCGCGCAGGCGGTCGTTGGTCTCGGTGACCTGGCCCGGGGTGATGGAGCGCGGCAGGCGCATCAGGTGCACCTGGAGCTTCTTCAGCGGCACCTCGCCCTCGCCGTTGCCCACCACGATGTCGTGCACCGGGATGTCGCCGACCACGCGGGCCATCTTCTTCTTCTCGGCGGCCAGCAGGGCACGCACCCGGTTCGGGTTGCCCTCGCCGATCAGCGCGATGCCGGGGCGGCCGATCGCGCGGTAGACGGCGTCCTGGTTGCGGGTGACCGCGACCGGGGTCGGGTTGGCGCTCCAGCCGCGGCGGATGTTGTTCAGCACGGCCGCGACGGCGCCCGGCTGACCCTCCATCTGGCCGAAGGCGGCCCGCTCGGCGCGTCGCCCGAAGACGATCGCCATGGCCAGGAAGGCCACGATGAAGCCGAGGATGCCCAGGTAGATCGGGTGGTCGATCGCAAAGCCGATGGCGAGGAACACGCCGAAGGTGAGCAGACCGACGGCCGCGATGATCAGGCCGATCTTGGTGTCGACCTTCTTGGTCATGGTGTACGCCTGGCGGATCTGCTTGAGCCGCCCAGGGGTTTCGGATGTTTGCCTCGCCATACCGCTCATGGTACGTGGCGGGAGCACGGGATATCCAAGGGCGCCCCCAAACTGCAACCCGGACGCGCCCCCGACGGGTGCCCGCCGGCCGTCCGGCGACCGCGCAGGTCAGGCGTGGCGGCGCTGTCCGTCGGCCTCGGCGGGGAAGAGCCCGGCCACCTCGGCGCGGTCCGCGGCGTGCTGCCGGTTCTCCACGACCGCCGACCAGGCGTTGCGGCGGGCCCTCAGCTGGCCGCCGGCCAGCAGCACCCGCTCGGTGCGACGCAGTGCGTAAACCAGGACTCCGGTCTTCTTCTGCATGCTGTCAGGGTCCCCCTCCTGTGTTGCCGGGCGGTGACCGAACGGTCAAAGCCCGATGAAAAGCCCGCAGGAACGGAGCTGAACGGTCCGCGGTGCTCCGGAACGGCCGGGAGGCCGGGGCGTTCGCCCCGGCCTCCCGCCGTACGTCCGACTCAGACCGCCGCGCGCTCGCGGTGCTCCAGCGCCTGCCGGTACAGCCGCCCGGCGCGGTACGAGGAGCGGACCAGCGGGCCCGACATGACGCCGGCGAAACCCAGCTCCTCGGCCTCCTCCTGGAGCTCGACGAACTCCTGCGGCTTGACCCAGCGCTCGACGGGGTGGTGCCGCACCGAGGGGCGCAGGTACTGGGTGATGGTGATCAGCTCGCAGCCGGCCCCGACCAGGTCGGCCAGCGCCTGGCTGACCTCCTCGCGGGTCTCGCCCATGCCCAGGATGAGGTTGGACTTGGTGACCAGCCCGGCCGCGCGGGCCTGGGTGATGACGTCCAGCGAGCGCTCGTAGCGGAAGGCGGGGCGGATCCGCTTGAAGATCCGGGGCACCGTCTCGACGTTGTGCGCGAGCACCTCGGGGCGGGAGGAGAAGACCTCGGCCAGCTGCTCGGGCACGGCGTTGAAGTCCGGGATGAGCAGCTCGACGCCGGTGCGGCCGGCCTCGCGGGCGGCGGTCATCGCGTGCACCTGGCGGACGGTCTCGGCGTACAGCCAGGCACCGCCGTCCTCCAGGTCGTCGCGGGCGACGCCGGTGATGGTGGCGTAGTTGAGGTCCATCGTGACGATGGACTCGGCGACCCGGCGCGGCTCGTCCCGGTCGAAGTCGGCGGGCTTGCCGGTGTCGATCTGGCAGAAGTCGCAGCGGCGGGTGCACTGGTCACCGCCGATGAGGAAGGTGGCCTCGCGGTCCTCCCAGCACTCGAAGATGTTGGGGCAGCCGGCCTCCTGGCAGACCGTGTGCAGCCCCTCCTTCTTCACCAGCGACTGGAGGGCGTTGTACTCGGGCCCCATCTTGGCTCGGGTCTTGATCCACTCGGGCTTCCGCTCGATGGGGGTCTCGCTGTTGCGGACCTCCAGGCGGAGGAGCTTCCTGCCGTCGGGCGCGACAGCGGACACGTGCGACTCCTAGAACTAGACGGGGTACCCCTAGGGTACGCCTGTGCTTGTGCGGGTTTCACCGGGCGCGGGCCCTGTATTCGCAGGGACGACAGCGCGTGACGGGCGGGTGGCATTCCCGCGCGGAGCGGGGTGCCGGGGGCCTCAGCGGGCCAGGGCGGGCTCCGGCAGCTCGGCCAGCACCTCGCGCAGGTGCCGCTCCACCACCGGCAGGGCTGCGGCGACGCCGAAGTCGCGGCCCAGTTCGGAACTGATCGAACCGACCCCGGCGTCCCGGATCCCGCAGGGCACGATCCGGTCGAACCATGTCATGTCGGGGTCGCAGTTGAGCGCGAAGCCGTGCATCGTGACGCCCCGGGCGACCCGGACGCCGATCGCCGCCAGCTTGCGGTCGTCGCCGCGCTGGCCCGCGTTGGAGGGCGCGTACTCGGGGCCCGCCAGGCGCGGGTCGATGCCGAGCGGCAGGCCCATCCGCAGGGTCAGCTTGCCGATCTCGACCACCTCGGACGGGTCCACCACCGCGCCGGGGATCTCGGCGCCGAGCTTCCAGACGCCGCTGCGGCCCTCGATCCGGGTGGTGGCGATGCCGACCTCGCCGCAGGCGCGGATCAGTGCCTCCTCCAGGCGGCGCACGTACGCGACCACGTCGATCGGGTCCGGCAGCTTCACGATCGGGTAGCCGACCAGCTGGCCCGGGCCGTGCCAGGTGATCTCGCCGCCCCGGTTGACCTGCACCACGGGGGTGCCGTCCAGGGGGTAGTCCTCGGGGTTGGTGCGCTTGCCGGCGGTGTACACCGGCTGGTGCTCCAGCAGCAGCACGGTGTCGGGGATCTCGTCGGCGACGCGGAGCTCGTGGAGCCGCTGCTGCTCGGCCCAGGCTTCCTCGTAGGGGACCGAGCGCTCGCCTATGCCCATGTGCACGAACCGTACGTGCTCGCTCACCGCTGCTCCTTGCCAGGCGTCAAAACCGACCACGCCACTGTACGCCGCCGGCTCATGGTGCCCGGAGGGCACCAGGGGCGCGGGGAACTGCGCGAGTACGGAAGGCGGACCAGGGTCAGGTCGGGGCAGTCGAGTCAGTTGCACGTGCTGCCGTTCCCCTGCGCGCAGTTCCTCGCGCCCCTGGGCGCCTAGTCGTGTGCCAAGAGCTGGAGGCGGAGGGCGAGTTGGAGCTCCAGCGACCGTTCCGGGTGGTTCCAGTCCGGGCCGAGCAGGACCTCGACGCGGTCGAGGCGTTGGACGACGGTGTTGACGTGGACGTGGAGCTCGTCCTTGGCGCGGGTGAGGCTGCCGCCGCAGTCGAAGTAGGAGCGCAGGGTGCGGACCAGCTCCGTGCCGCGCCGGGAGTCGTAGTCGAGCAGCGGCCCGAGGGTGGCCCGGACGAAGGCGGCCACGTCGTGCCCGTCGCCGAGCAGGACGCCCAGGAAGCCGAGGTCGGCGGCGGAGGCGCCGTCCCCGTCCCGCCCGAGCACCCGCAGGGCCCGGACGCAGCGCAGCCCCTCCCCGTACGCGGCGGCCAGTTCGACCGGCCCGGTGGCGACCCGTCCGGCGCCGACCGTCACCGGCGTGCCGGTGAGCCGGGCCAGGCGCTCGGCGGCCTGGGCGGCGGCCTCGCCCGCGCTCGGTGACCCTTCGTCGGGGAGCAGCAGCACCACGGCCTCGCCGTGCTCCGCGCTGAGGCCGCGGGCGCCGAACAGGTAGCGGGCGGCGGCTCCGGCGAGCCGGGCCCGTTCGGCGGGCGGGGCGGCGGGCGGGGCGGCGGCGACCAGCACCAGGTGCGGGCGGTTCAGGTCGACGCCCAGGCGTCGGCCGCGGGCGACCAGGCCCGCCGGGTCGCGGCCGGGGGCGGTGAGCAGGTCGGCGACCAGTTCGCCGCGGACCCGGTTCTCGGCCTCGGCGACCGAGCGGCGAAGGAGCAGCAGCAGGGCGGTGACCACCCCGGCCCGTTCGAACAGGCGGCGGTCGGCGTCGTCCAGCCCCGGCCGGCCGAGCAGCACGATGGCGCCGAGCGGTTCCTGGCCGGCCAGCACCGCGCAGATCCAGGCGTCGCCGTGCCGGACGGCGCGCCCCTCGGCGCGCGAGGCGGCGGCGAGCTCCGACAGTCCGTCAGGCCCCGGCGCGCGCCCGGACAGTACGAGCCCCTCGGCGTCGTACACGCCCACCTCGCCACCCAGCAGGGCGGCCACCGCGGCGGCCACGTCCGGGACCTCCGCGCCGCGCAGCACCAGGTCGGTGAGGCGGTCGTGGGCCCGTTCGGCGCGCTGGACGGCCTCGGAGTGGGCCTGGATGACGGCGTTGGCGGTGTTCAGCTCGGCCAGTGCGGCCCGGGTCTCGGCCAGGGAGTTGGCGGTGTCCAGGGCGATGGCGGCGTGCGCGGCCAGGGTGCAGAGCAGGGCCACCTCGTCGGGGGAGAAGGCCCGGGCCGAGCGGTCGGCGGCGAACAGCACGCCGATCACCTGGCCGCCGAGCAGCAGCGGCACGCCGATGATGGCGACCAGGCCCTCGTCCAGCACGCCCGCGTCGATGGTGCCGGTGTGGTGGAAGCGCTCGTCGGTCCGGTAGTCCGGGGTGGCGTACGGGCGGGCGGACTGCGCGACCAGGCCGCCGAGGCCGTCGCCGAGGCTGAGCCGCAGGTTCTGGAAGAGCGCGGAGACGGAGCCGTCGGTGACCCGCATGTAGGTGTCCCCGGCGGCCCGGTCCGGCAGGGTCAGGTAGGCGGTGTCGGTGCCGAGCAGCATCCGGGCCCGGCGGACGATGGCCTGCAGGACGGAGTCCAGGTCCCGGGAGGCGGCCAGGTCCCCGGCGGTGTCGAAGAGCGCCGTCAGTTCGGCCTCCCGGCGCCGGTGCTGACGCAGCGTCCGGTGCACCCGCAGGGCCAGCCAGGTGGCGTCGTCGATCTCGGCCAGCACCGCCGCCGGGGCGCCCCGGCGGCGCGCCTCGGCGAGCACCTCGCCGAAGTCCTCGGTGGCGGCGCCGGAGGCGAGCAGGTCGAGCAGCCGCCGCAGGGCGGCGGCGCTGCTGGGGAGGGGCGGGTCGTCCATGGTGCGGGCCATCGTGCCAGTTCTCTGCCGGGTGCGCAGCGGCCGGTACCGCACTGGTACCGGCCGCCGCGTGACGAACGATCAGACCTTGGCCAGGGCGGGGGCCTCGTCGGCGCCCACCTCGGCGAGGTCGCGGCCGCGGGTCTCGCGGGCGCAGAGGACGGCGACCACGGTGATCACGGCGGCGATCGCCACGTAGACCGAGATCGGGGTGGAGCTGCCGTAGTCCTTGAGCAGGGCGGTGGCGATCAGCGGCGCGGGGGCGCCGGCCGCCACCGAGGCGAACTGGGCGCCGATGGAGGCACCGGAGTACCGCATCCGGGTGGCGAACAGCTCGGAGAAGAAGGCCGCCTGCGGGGCGTACATCGCCGAGTGGAAGACCAGCCCGACGGTGACCGCGAGCAGCAGCGAGCCGAAGCTCCTGGTGTCCACCAGTCCGAAGAAGACGAAGGCCCAGACGCCGACCCCGACCGCGCCGACCAGGTAGACCGGCTTGCGGCCGACCCGGTCGGAGAGCGCTCCGAAGAGCGGGATCAGCGCGAACTGGACGGCCGAGGCGATCAGCACCGCGTTGAGCGCGGTCTGCTTGGGCAGGTGCACGTGGCCCACCGCGTAGGCCAGCACGAAGGTGGTCATCACGTAGTAGGAGATGTTCTCCGCCATCCGCGCGCCCACCGCGGTGAGCACCTCGCGCCAGTGGTGGCGCAGCACCGCGACCAGCGGCGGCTGCTCGGGCGCCTGCGCCTCGCGCGCCGCGGCCGCGGCCAGCGCCTGCTGGAACAGCGGGGACTCGTCCACCGCCAGCCGGATCCACAGGCCGACCATCACCAGCAGCGCGGAGAGCAGGAACGGCACCCGCCAGCCCCAGGACACGAAGGCCTCGTCCGACAGCACCGCGGTCATCAGCGAGAGCACGCCGGCCGCCAGCAGGTTGCCCGCCGGGGCGCCGCCCTGCGGCCAGGAGGCCCAGAAGCCGCGCCGCTTCGCGTCCCCGTGCTCGGAGACCAGCAGCACCGCTCCGCCCCACTCGCCGCCGAGCGCGAAGCCCTGCACCAGCCGCAGCGCGGTCAGCAGCAGCGGTGCGGCCACGCCGATCTGGTGGTACGTCGGCAGCACGCCGATCAGGGTGGTCGAGCCGCCCATCAGCAGCAGGCTCAGCACCAGGAGCTTCTTGCGGCCGATCCGGTCGCCGAAGTGGCCGAAGACCAGCGCGCCGATCGGGCGGGCGGCGAAGCCGATGGCGTAGGTGAGGAAGGAGAGCAGGGTGCCGGTCAGCGGGTCGCTGTTCGGGAAGAAGACCTTGTTGAAGACCAGCGCGGCGGCGGTGCCGTACAGGAAGTAGTCGTACCACTCTATGGTCGTGCCGATGAGGCTCGCGGCGACTACGCGGCGAAGTGAGCTGGTGGAAGGTCTAGCAGGAGCCGAGGCGGCCATGGTCACCACTTCCGGGCGGGGGACGGTGTCGCCACACGGTAGGAAACCGCAGGTCAGTGGGCTATGTGGGAAAACCACATAAGAAGTGCGACTCCTGTGATGCGGCACGCCACCCTCCGAGTGAACGCGGAGGCAAGGTGGCGAAGGGTGACTCCTGACGGGGTGTTGGAGACGCAGGTGCTGACTCGGTGCTGACCTGGAGGCGCCCCGAAACACCTGGTCACACCCGTCCCGTGCTGAGTTGGTGCTGACTCTGAGTGACCTGCGGTGGACTGCCGGACGGTTGGCCGAAGGTCAGCTCACGGGTTGGCCAAAAGCGGGGACAGCCCGTACGTGTACGCGCCACGATGGCCCGAGCAAGTCACGGTGCAAGATCGCGCAAGCCAAGTGACAGGAGGGGCAGTCATGGCAGTACGGTTCGTGGGGGTTGACCCGGACACCGGCACAGCGAACAGTCCGACCGTGTGGGTCGACGACGAGGACGGCGACATCATCATCCAGGGGTACACGGCGGACGCCGACCTCTTGTCGAAGGTGTTGGAGGCCGGCCACGGGCCCGACCACGACAACACGATCCCCGACCACGAGACGGTAGTCAGGATTCCGCGCCGGATGGTGGCTCTCCTGAGGAAGGCGTGCGATGACGCAGAGCGAGTTTGACTTCATCGAACTCCTCAAGGGCGCGCGGGTCAGCGCAGTCCACCTTGAGATGCGTGACGCCTACGGAGTCTCCGACGAAGCCGAGGACTTCGAGCGGTGGCGTCAGACCGGCGAACGGGACGTTGACCCGGACTCGCACTACTGGGGTCCATGGGTCGCCATCATCAGTGAGCTGGTTTTGCGCGGGGTATCCGTTCGTCGGGCCCGGATCGTCTCCGAGCCGGTGACGGACTACATCCGCTACGAGCACGCGGCTACTCAGGTCAACATCGATGCCGGTGAAGAGGTCCGCTGGTTGGCCCGTCGTCAAGCGTCGGACATCGCGCTTCCTGGGAACGACTTTTGGCTGATCGATGGTCAGGTCGTCCGCTTCGGGCACTTTTCCGGTGACGGCGAGTACCTGGGTGAGGACTTCACGACGGAGCCGGAGGTGGCGTCGCTGTGTGCGAACGCCTTCGAGCATGTCTGGCGTCGGGCTACGCCGCACGAGAAGTACTCCATCTGATCCGTCGAAAACTGAAGAGCTACCTCATGGCCATCTCCCCATCTTCGAGCGCTCAAGCAGCCCGTGCGGCCGTCGCCAAGAGACTCCGGGACCTTCAGCGCGATGCCGGGATCACCGGTCATGAGGTAGCTCGTCGGACCGGCTTCAGCGAAGCGAAGGTCTCGCGCATCGCACACGCCAAGACGCCGCCCTCGGACTCAGATATCCGAGCTTGGTGTTCGGCCTGTGGCGCGGAGGACCGGGCCGCGGACATCATCGCGGCAAGCCGCGCAGCGGACTCGATGTACATGGAGTGGAAGAAGGTCCACCGGTACGGGATGCGCCGGTCTCAGGAGGACTTCAAGGCTCTACTTCAGCGCACCTCCCTGTGTCGCATCTACGTCTCCAACGTCGCCCCTGGAATCCTTCAGACCCGCGAGTACGCCACGGCCCTGATGGGGGCCTTCACTGACTTCCAGGGCACTCCGAACGACGTCACGGATGCTGTGACCGCGCGGCTCGAACGCGGCAAGTTGCTGACCGAGGGCACGACTCGCTTCGCCATCGTTCTTGAGGAGACGGTCCTCCGCTACCCGTTCGGCGATCGGCTGGCGATGCTGGCACAGCTTGCTCGCATCGTGGAAGTCATGAAGCTTCCCCGCGTGAGCCTGGGCATCATCCCGTTCGCCGCGCCCCGGAAGATGTGGCCTCTCGAAGCGTTCACGATGCTGGACGACGAGCAGGTCATCGCCGAGACGTTGTCAGCCAACCTCACGATCACCGCGCCCAGCGAGATCGCCCTGTACGGGAAGGCATTCAAGACCCTCTCTTCGATGGCCGTACACGGCGAGGCCGCACGTGGGCTGGTCAGGGAGGCTGTCGTCTCTCTCGGGTGATTCCATGCAAGACCGTGCAAGGTGATGGAACCCTCCTCCTCGCTACCCCTAGCTTCTAGGTCGTGACCGAGCGTCCAGCGGCAGGGGAGGGATCACATGGCCATGACCGCGCAAGCAGTGTTCACGGCAGTCGAGTTGGTGCCCTCGCGGTCCAAGCTCACCGCGGCGAGGACGCAGCTCTTCTTGCTGCCCTACCTTCCGGCTTCGGCCGGCGCGGCGAGGACCAAGGTCTCCGAGACGCTGAGCGCCTGGGGCGTCAGGTCCGTACACGATGCGGCCTTGGTGGCCTGCGAGTTGGTCACAAACTCCATCAAGACAGGTTGCTTGACCAAGCTAGAGCTCGGCGTACAGCTTCTTCGCCCGGACCGCCTACGGATACATGTCCGCGACGGCTCCCGCGCGCTTCCGGTACGCATCATCACCGACGACCGTAACCCCCTCGTCGTGTCGGGCCGCGGCCTTCAGGTGGTCGACGCTCTGTCGCTCCAGTGGGGCTGCAACTTGGAGCCGTACGGAAAAACCACGTACGCCGATCTCAATCTTCGCTGACTGGACACCCGACCCAGCGCCAGTATGCCCGGAGGTAGCCATGGCTCAGAAGTACAGCGCCGCCCAATCCCGGATGACCCTCAAGGTGTACCGGCTTTCCCCGGACGGACACAGGACCGACATCTCGGGGGACGAGTTCATCGAGGGCGAGGACCCCTGGGCAGTCGTTGCCGACCGAGACGGAGCCGCCTTGGTCCACCTGGAGGCGGACCAGATCACCAGCCGAATGTCCCGGATGCCGGAGCGAGAGACCAGGTGACGGAGTCCCGGGAGAGCCCGGAAGACTCCCAGAGCACCCGAACGACAGCTATCGAGACCGTGGCCCTTCTGCTTGCCGGATTGGCCGTCGTAGGGCTCCCCCTGGCCCTCATGATTCTGAACTGCTGAACAAGGAGGGCCGAGTGACTGGCTTCGACGCCGCCCCGGCCAGAGACCGCCTCGGTAGCCCGCACTGGCTCCCTGGGACCGAGGAGGCGGCCGACCTCACCGACGACAGCGAGCTCCTCCTGCCGCTCCTGCCGCGTGGTTTTCGGGTCGTGTACCAGGAGGACTGGCCGACCTTGCAACTTCCGCCCTACCGGGCCCCGCAGTGATCCGCTGAACTCCCGCTCCAGCCCGTGACGTTCGCAGGCTCCCCCGCTAGTGACCCCGGGTTGGAGCGGGCACCAAGGCCCCCTCAGAGAGAGGACGGCACCACCATGCACAAGTTGATCGGCAGCCGGTTCCTGGACGATCGCCTGATCGTCCTTCCTGGCAGTACGGCCGGGATGAAGGTCCCGACAAGCCAGTTCGAGGAACTGGAGCGCACGACGGCGGCGGGCCAGCCCGCCCCGGCCTGGCTGTTGAAGGCGGCGCGGCAGCGCTGGGCCATGGAGCTGGCGCCCGGCCGACCGGCGGCGGAGTACCTGCTGATGAGGGCGAAGGCCGATCCGCAGTACAGCAGGGCGTCGTGGGAGATCAACCTCGGCTGCAACTACGACTGCGAGCACTGCTACCTCGGCGAGAAGAAGTTCGAGGGCCTGCCGATGGCGGGGAAGGAGCAGCTCCTGCGCACCATGCAGGAGGCCGGGGTGCTGTGGCTCCAGATCACCGGCGGCGAGCCGACGGTGGACCGGGACTTCGTGGACTCGTACACCCTGGCCAACGAGCTGGGCATGATGGTGACGGTCTCCACCAACGGCTCCCGGCTGTGGCAGCCGAAGATCCTGGACGCGCTGACCAGGATGCCGGCCTACCGGGTGGTGGTCAGCGTCTACGGCGCGAGCGCCGCCAGCTACGACGGGCTGACCCACCGCAAGGGCTCCTTCGCGACCTTCCAGAAGGGCATGGCGGCAGCCTTGGAAGCCGCCATCCCGATGCGCCTCAACCTGGTGGTCACCGAGCACTCCGCCGACGAGGAAGCGGCGATGGTCGCGATGGCGGAGAACTGGGGCCTGGAGAACAACTCCTACGTCAACATGGCCCCGACGATCTACGGCGGCGCCGAGAGCCTCCCGGCTCAGTCTGCCAAGCACCTGCGCCAGCGCAAGGTGTTCTCCGGCTGCAACGCGGGCCACACCTTCTTCCACTCCGACCCGTACGGTGTCGCCTCGATCTGCAAGGTGGGACGCGACCCGAACGTGGACCTGATCGCCGAAGGCGTTGGCGGGCTGCGCAAGCTCGGCGCCATCGCCGATTCCCTCATGCTTCGCACCGGTGGGTGCTCCGGCTGTCAGCTGTCCAGCTCCTGCGGAGTCTGCCGGCCGATGGCCAAGCTCTACCAGGAGGCGAAGGCACCACTGGCAAGTTACTGCCAGCACGGCCGACCCCGAGAGGAGGTGTCCGCATGAACCCCACTGCCCTGATCCAGCTCGGCACGACCCGCACCAGCTTCAACGAGATCGAGCTCGTTGACGACCTGGACGTGCTCGCCGAGTCCACGAAGTGCTCCTGCAACGCAGGCGACGACAACCCGTTCTAGCGATCGGTGCAACCCGGCAGGCCCCGGTGACAGGGCCTGCCGGCCACCAGTAAGTAGCGTCTCCCACATGCGATTTGACTGGGACTGGCTGAGTGCAGCCATGACCGTGCCCTACGTGCCGACCCTGGGCCCCGTCCACCCGCGCAGCCTCACCCCCCAGGTGTTCGCGGACGTGGTTGCGATGGCCGGAAGCAGGGGCGCGTTCCTGCCGTACGACAAGGACAAGCGGTGGTCGGCCACCAAGCAGGAGGAACTCCTCCCGCTCGACCTGGTGCACCGGCCCGACGTGGTGCTGATCCCCACCATCACCCACCGCGGCAAGGGACTTGTCAAGGTCCACGTCTACGGGGACCGGAGCGAGGGGATCGACCAGGCCACCGAGCTCGCAGCCAAACTGGCCGCGACCCACGGAGCCGCCTCGGCACGCCTGGTGAGCTTCCTGCCGCCGGAGACGACGGCCACCGGCGGCACCTGCACCCGGATACAGCTCCGCGAGTTCACCGCCGACCACCCCACAGTGCCGGTGCCCGAGATCAGCACCCTCGACACCCACATCCCAGCAGTGCAGGCCACCTTCACGCTCTTCGCCGACAAGATGGCGGGCGAGGGCTTCAAATTCCTTCACGGACAGATGAAGTCACGCGCCGTCGGCCCTGTGCTGGTCGCCGTCGAGCACGGCCAAGTCTGCGGCGCCATCGGCCCGATGGAGACACTGCCCGACAACCGGGGTACCCTCCGGCTGCTCCCGCAGTACTTCGCGGTACTGCCGGAGCACCGAGGGCAAGGACACGGCAAGCGGCTCTGGCGCGCGGCCATGAGGTGGGGCGCACTGAACGGCGCCACCTACCAGCTGCTCCAGACCGAAGTCGGCGGGGCCTCAGACGTGCTCTGCCAGGCCGAAGGGCTGCGAAACCTCGGCTTCGTCCGGATCGAGGCGATCTGACCAGATGTCAAGAGACGGTACAGCCGACGGTCCCCAGGCGCTGCGCCGTCGAGGCTCGAAGCCGAAGCCAGATCCGTACCTGCGCAGAGTCGAACTCGTCTCCAGCCACTGGCGATTCAGCTGCTCCTGGTAGGAGCAGCTGATACGCGACACTTGCCGGGAAGTCCGTGACGGCTATCCTCCCGCAGCCATAGGAACAGCGGCCCGTGTCTCAGATGACCAGGCGGCGAACTACGTGTGGCCGAAGCTGAGGTAGGCGAAGGGCCGCTTCATCGGAGTGCCGATCGTGCACTCGAACTGGCCGGCATCACCCGCCCGATCGCGCCGCACTGGCTGAGGCACTTCTTTGCATCAGCGGCGCTGGGCAATGGAGTTCCGGCCAACGAGGTCGCCGAGTGGCTCGGGCACCGCGATCCGAAGATCGCCCTCCAGGCCTATGCGCACATCATGCCGGACGCGCCCGAGCGTCTCCGGACTGTAATTGACGGAGTCTTCCTCCAAGAGCTGGAACTGAACCTCCCGTTGAAGTTCGATGTGCTCGTAGAAGCGGCCTGCGCGGCCCTGGGAGCGCCGCATTGGCGCTCCCAGGGCTCGGCTGTTACCGCACTACTTCCGCGGCCTGCTGAACCACAGCTTCCACCAGGCCAGCCGGTCGCGTGACTGCCTCGGCATAACCGAGTTGGCGACCAGGCAGAACGCGAGAGCAACCACGAGAACGAAGGCAAGCGCACCGACGAACCACCACGGGGTGTCCGGCGGCAAGTTGATCTGAGGCAAGGTGTCCCTCCCAAGAAGGGGGCACCAACGGCTACGCGGCCAGGGCGAGAGCCATTCGGCGCCCCTGCTGACTGACGGTCGGCAGGGGCGCCTCTTGCGGCGCCCGAGGCACCACAGGGGCTGCTAGTCGCTCCGACCCGCAAACGCAAACCCACAGTCGTGGCGTGTGCGAGGGGGCAGGCAGCTGAAGTTTTGGCTGCGGGAAAGTTTGAGTGAGCTCGGCATACGCGCACTCAAGGGCGGCTAGCCGCGCAAGTGTTGCCTGTCGATGCCAACCCAGAACCAACTGCTGGAAGGCGGGCCAGGTTTTCGGCCCGCTCAGAGAAGGGGGGAGTGCGGCAACAAATCGGCGCACGATCCGTAGTGCGAAATGCCGACCCAGGTCGGATGCAAGACCCGGGAGATCGAATCCACGTCGCTGTGGAGGCTCTTCTGCCTCAGCCGCAGCACGAATTGCTGCGTAGAAGCTAGCCTCGGCTGATGTGATCAGGGCTGGCGAGGAGCCGATGTCCGTCAGTTCCTGGCGCATCTCGCGCGCCAGGTCAGCGAGTTCGAAGAGGATGTCGCCAGGACTGGCCGGAGCGTGCGCGGAATTCCAAGCCAGGTCTACGCCGCCGCTGTCGGGCGAGCCTAGGTTGAAAGTCCAACTCGCCGGCGTCGGCGGCAGCGGTCCGTTGGTCGGGGCCGGGGCTGACGTGGACTCGTTAGGATCCATGCTCTGTTCGACGGAGAGCCACTTCTTCGACTGGAGGAGACCAGACGAGATCAAGTTGTCGGCTTCAAGGGTGCCGCGTAGCCACTCCTCGGGGGTAACGCGCGTGGGCTCTCGATCAGACACACAGTCAGGCTAGCTGACATCAAAGACAGTTGGGCGACTCTCTAGGTGTATTGACCACGAGCGTTGTTGACGGTGGTTGGGCTTGCTCAAAGGTGAAGACCTCCGATGTGGTGGAGCTGTCTAGGACTGCACCCATCGGAGGTCTTCGTGCCCCACCGTAATGCCCGGCTGACCGTGCACGGCAGGCGGCTCCTGGTCGAGCGCGTCGCCGCGGGCCGCCCGGTCGCCCACATAGCCGCCGAGATGGGCATATCCCGCACCACCGCCCACAAGTGGATGCGCCGCTGGCGAGCCGAAGGCGACGCGGGCCTGCACGACCGCCCCAGCCGCCCGCACACGACACCGCACCGCACACCCACCGCCGTGGAGGCGAAGGTGTGCGCCCTGCGCCAGGAACGCAAGCTCGGCCCCGCCAGGATCGGCCCGATCCTCGGCATCCCGGCCTCCACCGTCCACCGCATCCTGACCCGCCACGGCCTGAACCGCCTGCGCTTCATGGACCGACCCACCGGCCAGGTCATCCGCCGCTACGAACGCGAGCGTCCCGGCGAGCTGGTCCACGTCGACATCAAGAAGCTCGGCAACATCCCCGACGGCGGCGGCCACCGCGTGATGGACCGCCAGTCCGGCGAGAACAACCGGCACTCCACCACACGCGAGTGCCGCAACTGCCACCCGGTGATCGGCTACAGCTTCGTCCACACCGCCGTCGACGACCACACCCGGCTGGCATACAGCGAGATCCTGCCCGACGAGCGCAAGGAGACCGCCGCCGGCTTCTGGCGCCGGGCCGAGCGGTTCTTCGCCGGCCTCGGCATCACCGTCGAACGAGTCCTGACCGACAACGGCACCTGCTACAAGTCACACCTGTGGCGCGACACCCTCCACGCCTCGGGCATCACCCACAAACGCACCCGCCCCTACCGGCCGCAGACCAACGGCAAGGTGGAGCGCTTCAACCGCACCCTGCTCGACGAATGGGCCTACCAACGCCCTTACACCAGCAACCAGGAACGAACCGAAGCGCTCCCCGACTTCCTCCACCGCTACAACTACCATCGTTGCCACACCGCCATCGGAGGACAACCACTGATCAGCCGCGTCAACAACCCCGCGGGTCAATACATCTAGGCCTTGGCGGTCTGCCGATGCCTAGTATCTCGCTGGGAGTAGCCGGCGGCGACAAGTTCGCCGCCGCCGGCTTGAGACGAGCCGTGCTAGACCTGAGCCACTCGGGCGTACGGTGCTGGTTTTGTGCTGACTTTGGCGACATGCCGACCGTAAAGCCGCAGGTGAGAGCCCCTTACAGTGAGGCGTCGTACCACTCGATGGTGGTACCTATCAGGCTCGCGCCGACGACCTTCTTGAGGGAGGCGCCGGAGGTTCTCGCGGCGTCGGGAGAACTGGGCATGCGTCACCACTTCTTGGGGGGAGGGGAGTTGCAGGGGGGATCAGTGTGCGGTCCAGCCGCCGTCCACCGGGAGGGAGGCCCCGGTGATGTAGGAGGCGGTCGGGGAGCAGAGCCAGACGGCGAGCTGGGCCACCTCGTCGGGCTCGATCAGGCGCTTGACGGCGGTGCGTTCGAGCATGATCTGCTCCACCACCTCGTCCTCGTGGATGCCGTGGGCCAGCGCCTGGGCGGCGATCTGCTTCTCCACCAGGGCGGTGCGGACGTAGGCCGGGTTGATGCAGTTGCTGGTGACGCCGTACGGGGCGCCCTCCAGGGCGACGGTCTTGCTCAGGCCCTCCAGGCCGTGCTTGGCCGTCACGTAGGCGGACTTGAAGGGGCTGGCGCGCAGGCCGTGCACCGAGGAGATGTTGACCACCCGTCCCCACCCCTGCTCGTACATGTGCGGCAGGGTCCGGCGCAGGATGCGGAACGGCGCCTCCACCATCACCCGCTGGATCAGGGCGAAGCGGTCCGGCGGGAACTCGTGCACCGGCGCGACGTGCTGGAGGCCCGCGTTGTTGACGACGATGTCGGCGTCGTCCGGCAGCGCGTCGGCGGCCGCCGGGTCGCCCAGGTCGGCGACCACCGGGACGCCGCCGATCCGGGCGGCGAGCTCCTCGGCCGGGGCCGCGGCCAGGTCGACGACGTAGACCCGGGCGCCGGCCGCCGCCAGGGCCTCGGCGCAGGCCCGGCCGATGCCCGAGGCGGCGCCGGTGACCAGTGCCGTACGGCCGTCCAGCGGCCGGGCTGAAGAGGTGTCCATGGCCGAGAACGGTAGGAAGTGGCGGCCCTCGCTCATATGTGCCGGGACCACACAGGGTGGCGCGGGGCCGTGGTGGACGAAACCAGGTGGTCCATTCGGCGACAGGCTCGGTCCAAGCCAAACACCCACCGACGCACCTTCCCTACAACGGGCGCCATTGCATCACCCGTTCGGAGGATTGCCCGCCCAGATCCACCCATAGCGGCGAAATGCTCGCTACATTCGCGCCGATTCCCGACAGGGGGCGCACCTCCAGACAGGTGGGGGCTGGTGGGGCGCTCGAGAGGTGAGACAGATATGCCCCAACGGCCTGCAACCGACAGCCCGGCGTACGGACAGCTCGACCCGCACGATCCGCACGACCCGCACCTCGACGATCCGCACGAGCGGGCCGCCGGGGCCGAGGCGCTGCCCGGGGACCGGGCCCGCGCCGCTGACACCACCTCAGGGGACCGGACCCAGAACCCACGTCTCGCCGCACTGATCGAGGAGGCCGGCTTCTCGCACGCCGGGCTGGCCCGCCGGGTCGACCAACTCGGCCTGGAGCACGGCCTGGACCTCCGCTACGACAAGACCTCCGTCACCCGCTGGCTGCGCGGGCAGCAGCCGCGCGGCGCCACCCCCGCGCTGATCGCCGAGGTCTTCACCCGCCGCCTGGGCCGCCGGCTCACCGCCCAGGACATCGGCCTGGACGCCTGCGCCCCGGTCTACGCCGGGCTGGAGTTCGCCGAATCGCCGCAGGAGGCGGTCGACATCGTCGCCTCCATGTGGCGCAAGGACACCGGCCTGCAGTCCGAGCTGCGCCGGATCGCCTTCACCCCGGCCGGCCTGGTGGTGCCCAGCCGGGACTGGCTGATCGGCCGCACCGACGAACGGGTGGCCCGCGACGGCTCGGTGCCCGGCCTGCCCGACGCACCGCCGGCCGGCCGTCCGCCCGCGCCCGGAGCGCCGCCGGCCGGTGCGCGCGGCGTGGTGCCGCCCGCCCGGGGCGCGGCCGTCCCCCGGGTGCCCGGCCGGGTCCCCGCCCAGAGCCGCGGCGGCCTGCCGCCGCTCGGTGAGCTGGAGGCCCGCGAGCAGCGTCCGACGCTGCGGGTCGGCCGGGGCGACATCGCCGCCATCCGCGCCGTCGGGGACCTCTTCCGCGCCCTCGACCACGCCTACGGCGGCGGCCACGCCCGGCAGGCCCTGGTGCGCTACCTGGAGAGCGAGGCCGAGCCGATGCTGCGCGGCCGGTACGGCGAGCAGATCGGCCGCGCGCTGTTCGGCGCCGTCGCCGACCTGACCAGGCTGGCCGGCTGGACCTCCTTCGACATCGCCGCCCACGGCCTGGCCCAGCGCTACTTCGTCCAGGCGCTGCGGCTCTCCCAGGCCGCGGGGGACCGCGTGCTCGGCGGCTACGTGCTCACCACCATGAGCCAGCAGGCCGTCCACCTCGGCCACGGCCGGGAGGCGATCCAGCTGGCGCGCGTCGCCCAGCAGGGCGTCGGCACCGCCGCCGCGCCCACCGTCCAGGCCCTGATGCACGCCGCCGAGGCCCGCGGCCACGCCCTGCTCGGCGACGTCCGGGCCTGCACCACCGCCCTGGTGCGCTGCGAACGGGCCCTGGGCATCGCCCGCCCCAGCGACGAACTCCCCTCCTGGGCGCGGTACTTCGACGAGGCCCAGCTGGCCGACGAGTTCGCCCACTGCTACCGCGACCTCCAGCAGTGGCGGCCCGCCGCCCAGCACGCCGAGAAGTCCCTGAGGCTGCGCACCCCGGCCTTCGCCCGCAGCCGCATCCTCTGCCGCCTGGTCCTCGCGAGCTCGCGCCTCGGCCTCGGCGAGGTGGACGAGGCCTGCGGCCTGGCCACCGAGGCGCTCCGCGCGGCGGGCGAGATGCGCTCCGCCCGCACGGTGGAGTACCTCCGCGACTTCCACCGCCGCCTCACCCCGTACCGGGCCGGCCAGGCCGCCCGCGCCTTCGACGAGGCCGCCCGCCAGGCGGGGGTGATCTGACCGGCCGTCAGGTACGGGCCCCGCACGCCGCAGGCCCCGGCCGGGGGAGGGCCGGGGCCTGCGGGATGGGAAGGGCGAGCCTGACCGGCGTGGGGGAGTCCTGTCGGTCTCGCCGTGGTCGGTGGGGCCGGGGGAAGGGAGGGGTACGCCCGTGCGGACGGGCCGGTGCTGTGCTGCCTCGCGGTGGTGCCGGCTCGGTGCCGGTGCGGTTCGGTGCCGTGCGGTCGGGCCGGGTGGCGCTGGGTGGCGCTGGACGTCAGGCCGGGTCGCGCGGGCGGCCGGTCTCGCGGAGGAGCCGGTCCGGTGCCGCGTGCCAGAGCGGGACCACTGGTATCGGGTGCGCGGGCGGAGCGGGCGGGATCACGACGACGGGCGGCACCGCCTCGGTGCTGTGGGAGGCGAGGATCGCCAGGCCGTCGGTTGCCATGCATAGACGGTAGGCCCGCGCGCCGGGGCGCCGCCCGGTGGTGACCGACACTCCGTCACCTCCGGCCGCGCGCCTCACCAGCTCTCGGCCCGCACCCGGGGAGCTCCTTCCGGCGGGGGCGGCGTGCCCTGTCCGCGCAGCCGCTGCGCCAGCAGCGGGAAGAGCAGTACCGAGAGCATCCCGGCCCCCACCAGCGCCGCCGCCGTGGACGAGGGCAGCCGCCCGTCGTCCACCTCGATGGTGGTGATCACCACGACCAGCGGCAGCGCCGTGGCCCCGAACAGCCCGAGCGCGGCCCTGTCCCGCCGGCCCAGCTCCGGCGGGGCCAGCAGGGCGGCCGGCACCCCGCGCAGCACCAGCAGCAGGAGCAGGAAGAGCGGCACCAGCAGGAGGGTCCCCGGGTCGTCGAGGAGGGCCTTCAGGTCGAAGTTCATCCCGCTCACCACGAAGAAGACCGGCACCAGGAAGCCGAATCCGATGCTCTCCAGCTTGGCCTCGATCACCTCCTCCTCGGCCTCCGCCACTTCGGAGAGCAGCAACCTGGAGACGATCCCAGCGGTGAACGCGCCCAGCAGCATGTCCAGGCTCAGCCAGATCGCCGCCCCCACCATCGTGGCCAGCACCAGCATCACCAGACGGATCGCGAACTGCCCCGAGGTCCGCATGGTCCGCCGGATCAGCCGGGTCGCCCAGTCCGGGCGCGGACGGCGCGCGTAGCCCACCGCCGCGACCGTGATGAGGGCGAACGCGCCGAGGATGACCGCCGACTTGGCGGGCGTGTTGCCGCTCAGCAGCACCGCGATGGCCACGATCGGGCCGAACTCGCCGGCCGCCCCGGTGGCCATCGTCATCGACCCGAACGGCGTCGGCAGCACCCCCGAGTCGCGCAGGATCGGCAGGATGGTGCCGAGTGCGGTGGTGGTCAGTGCGAGGCCGGCGAAGGCGCCGTTCAGCGGGCTCGGGTTGATCAGCGCACCGAAGCCGAGCGCCAGCACGACGGTGACCAGCCAGGCGGCGACCGCCCGCTTGAGCGGGCCGCCGCGCAGCCGGGCGAAGTCGATCTCGTAGCCGGCGAGGAACATCAGCATCGCCAGGCCGAACTGCGACAGCGCGTCCACCAGGTCGCCGACGTCGGCCCAGTGCAGCACGTCCGGGCCGATCAGCACGCCGAGCACGATCTCGAACACCACGGTCGGGACGGCGAGCCACCGTTGGAGGCGGTCCGCCAGCAGCGGCGCGGCGACGGCACAGGCCGGGATCAGGACCAGCGCGACGGCATCGGCGTCTTCGGCCGTCATGGGCGATATGCCCGACTCTGCGTCATATCGTCATCCTGGCACGACCCCCGGCGAAAAGAGGTGAGGCCGGGGGCGCGAGGAACTGCGCGAGTCGGAAGGCGGCCCACCGGCAACTGAACCGCCGTCAGCCAGTCGCACGTGCTGCTGTCCCCCCGCGCGCCGTTCCTCGCGCCCCTGCGGGGCGCTGCCCTGCCGGGCCGGGAGGCCCGGGGGCGCGGGGAACTGCGCGGGTCGGAAGGCGGCTCGCCTGCAACTTGACCGCCGTCAGCCAGTCGCACGTGCTGCTGTCCCCCCGCGCGCCGTTCCTCGCGCCCCTGCGGGGCGCTGCCCTGCCGGGCCGGGAGGCCCGGGGGCGCGGGGAACTGCGCGGGTCGGAAGGCGGCCCACCGGCAACTGAACCGCCGTCAGCCAGCTGCACGTGCTGCCTTTCCACCCCGCGCCGTTCCCCGCGCCCCCGGCATCGCCACCGTCGGCGGTGCGTCAGGCGGCCTCCGCCGCGCGGGCCGTGGCCGGGAGGCCGAGGTCGCGCAGGACGGCGTGGGCGGCGCGGCGGGCGGAGACCAGGGCGCCCTGGAGGGTGCTGGTGTCGCGGTGGTCGCCGCAGACGTAGAGGCCCGCCAGGACCCGGACGGGCCGTCGGAGGTTGTGCGGCGGCGGCATCGCCGGTACCGCGTCCGGAAGGTGCCGCACCGTCAGGAACTCCCACCGCGAGGCCTCCGCCCCGTACAGCTCGGCGAGGCGCCGCCGCAGGACCGGCTCGTACCCGGCCGCCCCGCCGTGGTCGAAGTGCCGGGCGCCGAGCACGGTGGTGGCGATCAGCGCCCGCCCGGCCGGGGCGTACCCCTCGGAGACGTCGCTGAGCACCAGCGAGTGCGAGAGTACCGCCCGTCCGCCCGTCCGGTCCCCGTCGAGCAGCAGGACCGGTTCGCCCAGCGGGGAGTGGTCGGCCACGTGGTAGTAGGTGGTGACGGGGTGGAAGGCGGGCAGCCGCAGCCCCGGGAGGAGGTCGGCGGCGGAGCGGGCGTCGGTGGCGAGCACCACCGCGCGGGCGGCGATCCGGCCGTGGGCGGCCGTTTCGACGCCGTCGGCGGAGACCGAGGTGGCCCGGACGCCGAGCCGCAGCGTCCCGGCGGGCAGGCCCTCGGCGAGCTGTTCGGGGACGGCGGCCAGTCCGGCCGCCGGGAGACAGAGGCGGCCGCGGGCGTAGGAGCGCAGCACCAGGTCGGCGACCCGGCTGCTGGTGCCGAGTTCGGGGTCGCTGAGCAGGGCGCCGAGCAGGGGCCGCAGCAGGCCGTCCACCGTGCGCGGGGAGTGGCCGCGGTCGGCGAGGGCGCGGGCGGTGGTGGTCTCCGGGCGGGCCAGCAGCCGGGCGGCCGGGGTGGCGGCGAGCCGGCCGAGGGCGGAGGTGAGCCGGGCCCGGTCCAGCGGACTGCCGAACGGGCCGCGCACGCTCGCCGTCCTGGTGGCGCCCTGCGGGTCCCCGAACCGGTGCCGTCGGCCGCCGCTGTGCACCAGGACGCCGGGCGCGAGCGGTCGCAGCTCCAGCCGGTCCAGGTCGAGCCGCCGCCCGGGCTCCGGGAAGTCGGTGTTGAGCAGTTGGCCGCCGTGGTCGAGCCGGAAGCCGTCCAGCTCGTGGGCGGCCAGCCGGCCGCCGAGCCGTTCGGTGGCCTCCAGGACCTGGACGGCGAGGCCGTGGCCCGTCAGCGTGCGGGCGGTGGCCAGTCCGGCGAGTCCGGCGCCGACCACGATCACGTCCGGGTCGGTCCGGCGACGGGTGCGGCGGTTGAAGTCGTGTGCGGGCACGGGTGTGCTCCCTCCCTGGTCCCGGGGCTGCGGCCGGGCAGGCCGCAGGGTGCCGGGACACGGTCCGGGGAGGTGATGCCCCGTCAGTCGACGGATCAGGCCGCGACTTCGGTTCGAATCCCGAGGAGTGGGGACAGGAGGTGGGGCACGGTCACGGAGCGTGCGCCTGAAGGGCGCATCGGACGGATTCGTGGGCGCGTTCCGTCACCGGGGGCGCGCAATGCGCTGCGGCAGTGCTGCCGTGCGCCCCCTGCGACCACCCTCCCGTGACCTGCCCGCGCCACCTCGGAACGACCCGGAACCACCACGACCGGAGCCCCGCCCGCCGCAAGCGCAAGCCCCCTGCGGGGTACTAGGCGACCGCCGCCCGGACCACCGCCTCCGCCGTCGGCTGCCGGAACCGGAAGCCCGCCTCCAGGAGCCGTTCGGGGACGACCCGGTGACTGCCCGTCACCTCGACCGCCATCTCGCCCAGTGCGGCCTTGAGCGCGAACTGCGGCACCGGGAAGGGCGTCGGCCGCCCCAGCGCCCGGCCGAGCAGCTCGGTCATCGCCCCGTTGGTCACCGGCTCCGGGCCGGTCAGGTTGAAGGAGCCGGAGAGCCCGGGCGTGTCGACCAGGTACCGCAACGCGGCCACCTCGTCCTCCAGCGAGATCAGGCTCCAGTACTGGTGCCCGTCGCCCAGCCGGCCGCCGAGGCCGAGCTTGAACAGCGGCAGCAGCCGCCCGCCCGCGCCGCCGCCCGGGGCCAGCACCAGCCCCGTCCGGGCGTGGGCGACCCGGATCCCGGCCGCCTCGGCCGGGGCGGTGGCCGCCTCCCACTCGACGCAGATCCGGGCCAGGAAGTCGTCGCCGGCCGGGGCCCGTTCGTCGATGACCTGCTCGCCGGTCTGCCCGTAGTAGCCGACCGCCGAGCCGCTGACCAGCACCCGGGGCGGCTCCTTCAGCTCGGCCAGCGCGGCCGCCAGGGTCTCGGTGCCGAGCACTCGGCTGTCCCGGATCTCGCGCTTGTACGCCTCGGTCCACCGCCGGTCGCCGACGCCCGCCCCGGCCAGGTGCACCACCGCCTCGACACCGGCCAGCCCGGCCCGGTCGATCTCCAGCCGGGTCGGGTTCCAGCCGACGCCCACCGTCCCGTCCGGCTGCACGCCGGTCCGGGACCGCTGCCGCACCAGCCGCACCACTTCGTGGCCGTCCGTCAGAAGCGAGCGGACGAGCGCCGAACCGATCAGTCCCGTGGATCCAGTCACCGCGATACGCATGGCCCCATCCTGGCAGGTCGCCCCGGACGCTCCGCACCGGCACGGCCGTGGCCGCAGCGCCGGCCGCACCGCCGGCCGCACCGCCCAGGGTGAGCCGGGGGAATTCCCGGCCGGGCGGGCACCCCCGTCGTTACGATGACGACCATGGGAGCCGACGACCTGTTGATACGCACCGCCAGGGACGAGGACGAGGAGGTGATCGCCCGGATCGACCGCGAGGCCTGGTCCTGGCTGAGCGACGTCGTCCCGCGGCCGGAGGAGAACGCCGAGATCTTCGACGACCGCCGCCTGCCCGAGCAGTTCCTGGTCGCCGAACTCGACGGCGAGGTGGTCGGCCACATCCGCCAGGCCCCGCCCACCCCGCTGGTCAGCAACCGGCACGTGCGGCAGATCCAGGGCCTCGCGGTCTCGCCCGACGCCCGCGGGCGCGGCGTCGGCCAGGCCCTGGTCGAGGCGGCCTGCGCGGTGGCCAAGGCCGACGGCATCCGCAAGATGACCCTGCGCGTGCTGGGTCACAACGCCCCCGCCCGCCGCCTGTACGAGCGCTGCGGCTTCGTCGTGGACGGCGTGCTGCCGGAGGAGTTCTGGATCGACGGCCGCTACGTGGACGACATCTGGATGGGCCGCCCGCTCGCCTCCTGAGCGGCCGCCCGCCGCGCACTGACGCTTCGTCAACTGCCCTGACAGCTCGAACGGCTGAGCGCTACCGTACCGGGATGAGCTACTCGACCCCGCCCGGCTGGTACCCCGTGCTCGAACCGGGGCCGGACGGCCTGCCCCGCGAGCGCTGGTGGGACGGCGCCGCCTGGACCGACGAGTACCGCCCGCCCGGCCAGGGCGGCGCCGCGGCACCGCAGGACGCGCTCCCGGACCGCCCGGCTCCGCCCGGTCGGCGCCGCACGGTGCTGGTGACCGCCGGTCTGGTGGTGCTGGCCCTGGCGGCGGGCACCGCCTTCTGGCTCGGCCGGGACGGCGGCGACGGGAAGCAGGCCCAACTCCCGCCCCCGAGCGCCACGGTGAGCACCTCCGCCACCCCCTCGCCCTCACCGTCGCCCTCGTCCTCGCCCACCCCGAGCCCGACGCCGACGGAGACGTCCGAGCCCATCCCGTCCCCGGCGGTGCCGAGCAGCACGCCGCTGCAGTCCTTCGGCTCGCTCCCGGACACCACCCACGGCTGGCGGGTGCCGCTCCCGGCCGGCTGGAAGAACAACCGGCCCGACGGCGACTCCGTGCTGCTCAACTTCACCACCCGGCCCTACGACTGCTCGATCGGCGACGGCTCCTGCGCGCGCGGCGTCTTCGAGGTGATCGCCGACGCGTTCAGCGGCTCCAGTGCCCAGGCCGTGGCCGAGGAGCGGATGGAGGAGTACGCCCCGCTGATGTTCGGCAAGCTCAGCTCCCACCGCCGCCTCGCCTCCGGCCCGGTCACCGTGGCCGGTGTCCCCGGCTACGCCGAACGCTGGCAGGTCGACCCGGCCACGGGCGTCAACGGCCAGGCCGTGGTGGTCGCGGTCCCCTCCGCAGGCGGCGGCTACGCCGTCCTGGTCGGCTCGGTCGACGAGCACCCGGACGCCCCGCCCGCCGAGCTCCTCGACCAACTCATCGCCGCCATCCGCCCGTTGGCCACCCAGGGCGGCACCTGACCGCCGTTCTGTCGCCTGCCTGCCTGCTGCTTCGCCGCCCGCCGCCGTTCTGTCGCCTGCCTGCCTGCTGCTTCGCCGCCCGCCGCCGTTCTGTCGCCTGCCTGCCTGCTGCTTCGCCGCCCGCCGTCGCTCTGTCGCCTGCCTGCCTGCTGCTTCGCCGCTCGGCTGCCTGCCTGCCTGCTGCTTCGCCGCCCACTCGCTGCCCCGTTGCTGCTCGGCTGCCTGCTGCGCGCTTGTCGCTTCGCTGCCCCACTCGCTGCCCCGCCGCATCGCCGTCGGGACCCTGGCACGGCCGCTGTGACAGACTGGCCGCCCGGGAGCGAGGGGGGAGGGCGGTCGTGGCCTGGCACCTGTCGGTCGAGGTCGACCGCAGCTCGGCCACCTCGCTGGCCGGGCAGCTCCAGGACGCGCTGCGTCACCGGATCACCGACGGCGTCCTGCGCCCCGGCACCCGCCTGCCCTCCACTCGACGGCTCGCCGAGGACCTCGGCGTCTCCCGCAGCGTCGCCGTCGAGGCGTACGAACAGCTCGCCGCCGAGGGGTGGTTGACCGGTCGGCACGGCTCCGGCACCTGCGTCGCCGAGCGGGCCGGCGGCACCGACTCCGCCGCCCCGCCGCCCGCCGTCGCCCTCCGCGAGCCCGAACCGGCCGCCCCCGTCCGCTGGGACCTGCGCACCGGCCGTGCCGACCCCGGCAGCTTCCCCCGCCAGGAGTGGCTCGCCAGCTACCGCACCGTCCTGGCCGCCGCCGGGCGGGAGGAGTTGGACTACCCGCCGGTCGCCGGACACCCGTCGCTGCGCCGGGCCCTCGCGGACTACCTCGGCCGGGTCCGCGGCGTCCGCACCGAGGCCGGTTCGGTGATGGTGACGGCCGGCTTCGCCCAGGGGCTCTCGCTGCTCTGCGAGGCGCTGCCCCGGCTCGGCATCCGCACCCTCGCGGTGGAGGACCCGGGGCACCGGAGCCAGCGCCGTTTCATCGAGGAGTGCGGGATGCGGGTGGTCCCCGTCCGGGTGGACCACGAGGGCATCGACGTAAGGGAGTTGGCCGCCAGCGGTGCCCGCGCCGTGCTCGTCACGCCCGCGCACCAGTACCCGACCGGCGTGGTGCTCTCACCCGCCCGGCGGCAGGCCCTGGTCCGCTGGGCCCGGGAGAGCGACGGCCTGGTGGTCGAGGACGACTACGACGGCGAGTTCTGGTTCGACCGCGAGGTCCGTCCGGCCGCCCTCCAGGAACTCGCGCCCGAGCACGTGGTCTACGCGGGCACCGCCAGCAAGGCGCTGGTGCCCGGGCTGCGGATCGGCTGGCTCGCCGTCCCGCCGCCGCTCACGGCCGCGCTCGACCGGGTCCGCTCCCGGCGCGACCTCGGCACCGACGGCCTCACCCAGTGCGCCTTCGCCGAACTGATCACCAGCGGGCTGCTCGACCGTCACCTCCGCCGGGTCCGGGCCCGCTACCGCCGCCGCCGCGAGGCCTTCACCCGGGCCGCCGCCGAGCTCCTCCCCGAGGCCACCCTGCTCGGCGTCTCCGCCGGGCTCCACGGCTACCTCCAACTCCCGCCCACCACCGACGAGTCGGCCCTCACCGCGGCAGCGCTCACCCGCTCCGTCCTGATCCACGGCGGCGCCCATCACCAGGTTACCCCGGGCCCCCGTCCCCCCGCCCTGGTGATCGGCTATGCCCACCTCCCGCTCGCCGGCATCACCGACGCCCTGACCACGCTCCGCGACGCCCTCGCCGAGCAGCATCGAGTGGTCACTCCGGGGGCGCGAGGAACTGCGCGCAGGGGCACGGCACCACCTGCAACTGGCTCACGTGCCCCGATCTAGCACTGGGCCGCCTTCCGGACTCGCGCAGTTCCCCGCGCCCCTGAGGTCGCTGCCCTGCCGAGCGTCAGTCCGTCAGTCCGCCTTCGCCGCCCGCACGAACTCGGTGATCAGCACCGGGTCCTTCACCCCGCGCCGCACCTCCACCCCGCTCGACACGTCCACCCCCCACGGCCGGGCCGCCGCGATCGCCTCCCGCACGTTCCCCGGCGTCAGCCCGCCCGCCAGCAGCCACGTCCCGCCCGGCGGCTTCGCCCCCAACTCGGCCCAGTCCCACGCCTCCCCGGAGCCGGGCACCGGCGAGTCCAGCAGCAGCAGGTCCTCGCCGAAGTCCCCGCAGGACGCCCCCGCCGCGGCCGCCGCCGAGGTCGCCCGGATCAGCGGCACCCCGAGGTCGGCCAACTCCGCGAAGGCGGCGGGCGGATGGTTCCCGTGCAGCTGCGCCGCCCCGACCCCGGAGGCCCGCACCATCTCCCGCACGTACGCGGCCGGCTCCTCCCGGAACACCGCCACCGACAGCACCCCCTCGGGCACTCCGGCCAGCAACTCCCGCACCAGCTCCGGCGTCACCCGCCGCGGGCTCTCGGTCAGCACGAACCCGACCGCGTCGGCCCCGGCCTCGACGGCGGCCGCGACATCCGGCGCGGTGCTCAGACCGCAGATCTTGACGAACACGTCCCCGCTCACTCCCACTCGACGGCCCTGCCAGCCTAGTGCCGTTCCCGGACGGCACCCCAAGTGGTCCGGTGCCCCCACCTCGAAGTGGTCGGGCGTACCGGACCACTGTCCCGCAGGCTGCTGCCCATGACCCCGGACTCCCGTACCCTGCGCGGCAGCCTCGCCGCCGCCACCGCGATGACCGCCGTCGGCAGCTCCGCCGCCGTCAGCCCGCTGCTCGCCGCCTACCCCCTCCTCGCCGGCCAGGGTTGGCGCTACCTGGCCGCCGGACTGATCCTCCTGCTCCCCGGCCGTCGCCTCCCACCGCCACCCCGCCTGACCCCCCGTCAGCGGGGCCGTGTCCTGGCCCTCGCTGCCACCGGCATGGCCGGGTTCAACGTCTGCCTGCTCAACGCCGTCGCCCACGCCGACGCAGCGACCGTCGGAGCCGTGATCGGCGCCACCCCGGTCCTCCTCGCCGTCACCGGACCGCTCCTCGACCGTCGCCGCCCCTCCGCCCGGATCGCCGTCAGCAGCCTGCTCACCGTCGCCGGCGTCCTGCTGATCCAGAACCACAGCACCGCCGCCACCCCCACCGGACTCCTCTACGCGGCCGGGGCCCTCGCCTGCGAGTGCTGCTTCTCCCTGCTCGCCGTCCCGCTCCTCCCCGTCCTCGGCCCGCGCCGCCTCTCCGCCCTCGCCTGCCTGACCGCCGCTCCGCTCCTGGCGGCCACCTCCGCCCTCCTCGAAGGAGGCCGCGCCCTCCACCTCCCGACCCCCACCGAGGCCCTCGCCCTCTCCTACCTCACCCTCGTCGTCACCGCGCTCGCCTTCTTCCTCTGGTACGCGGGCGTCGCCCGCCTGGGCGTCGACCGCGCCGGCCTCTTCGCGGGCCTCGTCCCCCTCGCCGCCGTCCTCCTGGGCGCACTCCTCGGCACTACCCAGCTCACCCCGCCCGTCCTCCTCGGCGCGGCCCTGGTCGGCGCGGCGGTCGCCCTCGGAGTCACGCCCCCGCCGCAACGTCGCCCGGCCGACACCAGCTGGATCCGCCGCGCCCTCCTGAGCGGCCGTCAGTCCCCGAACCGCGCCCAGAGCATCGGGTACCGCTTCGCCATCTCCGTCGCGTCCTCGAAGTCGAAGGAGTCGCCCTCCGGACGCCGCGGCTGCTGCACGCCGAGGTCCGGCAGCGGAAGCCCCGTCAGCTGCTCGTGCGCCTCGTCGGCGGCGTAGCCGACGTCCTCGGCCTCGCCGTCCTCCTCCTCGTCGAAGTCCGGGACCAGCTCGGCCAAGGCGTCGGGCTCGTGCAGCGCGCCCTCGAACACCTCCCGCCCCTGCGCGATCAGCCAGCAGCGGAAGTAGTCGAAGCTGTCCTCCGAAGCCCCGTCCAGCAACAGGTACGCCGCCCCCCACAGGTCGTACCGGTACGCCCGCTGGAACCGCGCCTCGAACAGCCGGGCGAAGTCCACCACGTCATCGGGCGTCAGCTGGGCCAGCCGCTCGACCAGCGCGTCCGCCTGCTCGTCCGGATCGCCCTCGGCCGTGTCCCGGCTCTCGTCGATCAACTGCCAGAAGTCCGTCTCGTACATCACCGCTCCAGCATCCTCGTTCCCCGCATCGGACGCTAACTCTGCCGTCCGACCGGCGGACGCGGCGGCGGAAACGCCAGGTGCCCCACCGGTCCGAAGACCGGTGGGGCACCTGTGCGTTCAGCGGAGCCGGAGCCCGTGAGGGGCCGTCAGGCTCAGAGGCCGAGCTCGACCTCGAACTCGCCCGCCTCGAGGATCTCCTTGACCGCGACCAGGTAGCGGGCGGCGTCGGCGCCGTCCACCAGGCGGTGGTCGTAGGAGAGCGAGAGGTAGGTCATGTCGCGGACGCCGACGGCGGTCGCGCCGTCGACCTCGATGACGACCGGGCGCTTCACGGTGGCGCCGATGCCGAGGATCGCCGCCTGGTTCGGCGGGACGACCACGGTGTCGAACAGCGCACCGCGCGAGCCGGTGTTGCTGATGGTGAAGGTCGCACCGGACAGCTCGTCCGGGCTGATCTTGCTGCTGCGGACCTTGCCGGCCAGCTCGGCGGTCTTCTTGGAGATGCCGGCGATGTTGAGGTCGCCCGCGCCCTTGATGACCGGGGTCATCAGACCCTTCTCCGAGTCCACCGCGATACCGATGTCCTCGGTGTCGAAGTAGGTGATGGTGCCCTCGGCGTCGTTCAGGCGGGAGTTGACGACCGGGTTGGTCTTCAGCGCCTGGGCCGCGGCCTTCACGAAGAACGGCATCGGGGAGAGCTTGACGCCCTCGCGGGCCAGGAAGGACTCCTTGGCCTTGCCGCGCAGGGTCATGATCTTGGTGACGTCCACCTCGACCACGGTGGTCAGCTGGGCCTGCTCGTGCAGGGCCTTCAGCATGTTGTCGCCGATGACCTTGCGCATGCGGGTCATCTTGACCGTCTGACCGCGCAGCGGGGACGGGGCGGCGGCGGCCTTCGGCGCGGCGGCGACCGGCGCCGGAGCGGCGGCAGCGGCCTTGGCGGCCTCGGCGGCGGCCAGGACGTCCTGCTTGCGGATGCGACCGCCGACACCGGTGCCGGTGACGGAGGAGAGCGCGACGCCCTGCTCGGCCGCGAGCTTGCGGACCAGCGGGGTCACGTACGCGTCCGAGCTGTCGGCGACCGGAGCGGCCGGAGCGACCGGGGCCGGCGCGGCCACGGGGGCCGGGGCAGCGGCGACCGGGGCCGGCGCGGCCACGGGGGCAGCCGGGGCGACCGGGGCCGGCGCGGCCACGGGGGCCGGAGCAGCGGCGACCGGGGCCGGAGCGGCGACCGGAGCGGCCGGAGCCACCGGAGCCGGAGCGGCGGCCGGGGCCGGAGCAGCGGCGGCCGGAGCCGCACCCGCCGCACCGATCAGCGCGAGCTGGGCGCCGACCTCGGCGGTCTCGTCCTCGCCGACCAGGATCTTCACCAGGACGCCGGCGACCGGCGACGGGATCTCGGTGTCGACCTTGTCGGTCGAGACCTCGAGCAGCGGCTCGTCGATCTCGACGGTGTCGCCCTCGGCCTTGAGCCAGCGGGTGACGGTGCCCTCGGTGACCGACTCGCCGAGCGCCGGCAGCAGCACCGGGGTGGCGTCGGCGGCCGGGGCGGCAGCGGCCGGAGCGGCGGCGGCCGGAGCCGGCGCGGCGGCGGGGGCCTCGGCCACGGGGGCCGGGGCGGCGGCCGGGGCAGCCGGAGCGGCCTCGGCGACGGGGGCGGCAGCGGCGACCGGGGCGCCGGAGCCGTCGTCGATGATGGCCAGCTCGGCGCCGACCTCGACCGTCTCGTCCTCGGCGACCTTGATGGACGCCAGGATGCCGGAGACGGGTGCGGGGATCTCGGTGTCGACCTTGTCAGTCGACACCTCGAGCAGCGGCTCGTCGGCCTCGACGCGCTCGCCCTCGGCCTTCAGCCAACGGGTAACGGTGCCTTCGGAAACGCTCTCGCCCAGCGCGGGCAGTGTTACTGAGACCGCCATGGTTTCAGCGACTCCTATCAAGTCTTGCGTACAGGTATGGGGATACTGCCGGGGTGGGCGCGATCAGTCGTGCGCGTGCAGCGGCTTGCCCGCCAGCGCCAGGTGCGCCTCGCCGAGGGCCTCGGACTGCGACGGGTGCGCGTGGATGAGCTGGGCGACCTCGGCCGGCAGCGCCTCCCAGTTGTAGATGAGCTGGGCTTCGCCGACCTGCTCACCCATGCGGGCGCCGACCATGTGCACACCGACCACGGCGCCGTCCTTGACCTGGACGAGCTTGATCTCGCCGGCGGTCTTCAGGATCTTGCTCTTGCCGTTGCCGGCCAGGTTGTACTTGAGGGTGACGACCTTGTCCTTGCCGTACAGCTCGACGGCCTTGGCCTCGGTCAGACCCACGGAGGCGACCTCCGGGTTGGAGTACGTCACGCGCGGGACGCCGTCGTAGTCGATCGGCACGGCCTTCAGGCCGGCCAGGCGCTCGGCGACCAGGATGCCCTCGGCGAAGCCGACGTGGGCCAGCTGCAGGGTCGGCACGAGGTCACCGACGGCCGAGATGGTCGGCACGTTGGTGCGCATGTACTCGTCGACCAGGACGTAGCCGCGGTCCATGGCGACGCCCTGCTCCTCGTAGCCGAGGCTGGCCGAGACCGGGCCGCGGCCGATGGCGACCAGCAGCAGGTCGGCGTCGATGGTCTTGCCGTTCTCGGTGGAGACGCGGACACCGGTCTCGGTGTACTCGACGCCGGAGAAGCGGGCCTTGAGCTCGAACTTGATGCCACGCTTGCGGAAGGCCCGCTCCAGCAGCTTGGAGGAGTTCTCGTCCTCCAGCGGCGCCAGGTGCGGCAGGGCCTCGACGATGGTGACGTCGACGCCGAACGACTTCCAGACCGAGGCGAACTCGACGCCGATCACGCCACCGCCGAGGATGACGGCGGACTGCGGGATGCGGTCGAGCTTGAGCGCGTGGTCCGAGGAGATCACGCGGTCGCCGTCGATGTTCAGACCGGGGATCGACTTCGGCACCGAGCCGGTGGCCAGCACGATGTGCTTGCCCTGGACCCGCTGGCCGTTGACGTCCACCGAGGTCGGGGAGGACAGCCGGCCCTCGCCCTGGATGAAGGTGACCTTGCGGGAGGCGACCAGACCCTGGAGGCCCTTGTACAGGCCGGCGATGACGTCGTCCTTGTACTTGTGGACGCCGTTGATGTCGATGCCCTGGAAGGTGGCCAGCACGCCGAACTCGGCGGCCTCCTTGGTCTCGTCCGCGATCTCGGCCGCGTGCAGCAGGGCCTTGGTCGGGATGCAGCCGCGGTGCAGGCAGGTGCCGCCCAGCTCACCCTTCTCGATCAGCGCCACGCTCTGGCCGAGCTGCGCGGCACGGAGCGCCGCGGCGTAGCCGCCGCTTCCGCCTCCGAGAATGACTACGTCGAAAACGGTGCTGGCGTCGTTCGCCACGTCACGTCCTCCATGCAAAGGGGTGCGGTTCGCCGGGCCGGTCGCGGTCCGGTGAGCGTGCGCCCTCGTAAGGCGCCCACGTCTTCCGGAGAAACATCTTCGCACTTGTTCGCGGCGGCTGGTGGCCGGGGCCACCGAGGCGGCACCGGCGGACCGCGGCGAGCGGTGCCCGATGTCCCCTGTGTGAGGGTATCTCCGCAGCTCACGGATGGGTAACGGCGGGGGAGAAGGGGGTGCCCGGACCCCTGCCGCCCCAGTTGTTCCGCACTACGGAACAAAGTTTCGCCTATGGCGAACAGACGTTGTCAGAAACGGGCCCGGCGTATTACCAGCAGGTAACTGGCAATGCGCCGGGCCCGTGAGCGCGCTAGCGGAGGATTCAGGCCTTCGCGTTGGCGGTGTCCTCGGCGAAGCGCAGCAGGGTGCGGATGGCCGAACCGGTGCCGCCCTTCGGGGTGTAGCCGTGCGGCGCGCCCTCGTGGAAGGCCGGGCCGGCGATGTCCAGGTGCGCCCAGTCGATGCCCTCGGCGACGAACTCCTTCAGGAACAGACCGGCCACCAGGCCGCCGCCCATCCGCTCGCCCATGTTCGCCAGGTCGGCCACGGTGCTCTCGGTCATGCCCTTGCGCAGCTCGACCGGCAGCGGCATCGGCCAGGACTGCTCGCCGGCCGCCTCGGCGGTGGCGTGCAGGCGGTCGCGCAGCTCGTCGCTGTTGGACATCACACCGAAGATGCGGGTGCCCAGGGCCAGCACCATGGCGCCGGTCAGGGTGGCCACGTCGACGATGACGTCCGGGTTCTCCTCGCCGGCCTTCACGATCGCGTCGGCCAGCACCAGGCGGCCCTCGGCGTCCGTGTTCAGCACCTCGACGGTCTTGCCGCCGTACATCCGCAGCACGTCACCCGGGCGGGTGGCGGTGCCGGACGGCATGTTCTCCGCCAGGGCGAGCCAGGCGGTGACGTTGACCTGCAGGCCCAGGCGCTTGGCCGCGACCACGGTGGCGAACACGGCGGCGGCGCCGGACATGTCGCACTTCATGGTCTCGTTGTGGCCGGCCGGCTTCAGCGAGATGCCGCCCGAGTCGTAGGTGATGCCCTTGCCGACGAAGGCGAGGGTGGCCTTGGCCTTCGGGTGGGTGTACGCCACCTTCACCAGCCGGGGCGGGTTGGCCGAGCCGATGCCGACGCCCATCAGGCCGCCGAAGCCGCCCTTGGCCAGCGCCTTCTCGTCCAGCACCTCGACCTTGAGGCCGTGCTCCTTGCCGGCCGCGGTCGCGATCGCGGCGAAGGACTTCGGGTTGAGGTCGTTCGGCGCGGCGTTGATCAGGTCGCGGGCGCGGTTGATCTCCTCGCCGACCGCGGTGGCACGCTCGACGGCCGCCTTGGCGTCCTTGTTGCCCTTGCGGTCCACCAGCACGACCAGCTCGCCGACCGGCGCCTTGGCGTCGCTCTTGTACGAGCCGAAGGAGTACGAGCCCAGCAGGCCGCCCAGCGCGACCGCCTCGACCTCCTCGGCGGAGGAGGCCGGCAGCGCCAGCGCAGCCTTCTTGGAACCGGCCAGCGCGCGGGCGGCCGTACCGGCGGCCTTGCGCAGCGCCTCCAGCCCGAAGCCCTGCTCGCCCTCACCGAGGCCGACCGCGAGCACGAGCGAGGCCTTCAGCCCGGCCGGGGCGGGGAGCTTGACGGCCTCGCCCTCGGCACCCGTCGCACCCAGGGTGGCGAGGACCTCGGCCAGCTTGCCCTCGAACGCCTCGGCCACCACCTCCGAGCCGGCAGCCGGAACCGGGCCCTTGGGGCCCTTGGCCACGCCGATCACCAGGGTGTCCGCACGCAGCGAGGCGGCGGAGGAGGTGCTCACAGACAGTGCAGTCACGTAAACGAGTCCTGTTCTTTCTCGGGTTCACGGCCGGTACGGGAGCCGCACCCGGCACAGTGCTCACCGCATGGTAGTCCGCATGCTGGGATGTCGCTGCAGCGCGTTGGTCACCTACGTCAGGACCGCTGGGGGCGCGAGGAACTGCGCGAACCGGAAGGCGGCCCACCGGCAACTGAACCGCCGTCAGTCAGTTGCAGGTGCTGCCGTTCCCCCGCGCGCAGTTCCTCGCGCCCCCGGCATTACCAAATCGCGGCCAGGCAGACCAGCGTGCCCGTCGTCGCCGTCTCGACCGTCGCGCCCAGGACGTCACCCGTGGTGCCGCCCAACCGCCGTACGCAGCGCCGCAGCAGCAGCCACCCGCAGAGCAGCCCCACCACCAGCGCCACCCCGTACCGCGGTGCGTAGAGGCCCACCGCCACGGCGGCCAGGGCCGATCCGGCCAGGGCGGCCGGCAAGGGTACGGATGCCGCCACCATCGCCCCCAGCCCGCCCGGGCGGGCGGCCGGCACCGAGCGCAGGCAGGCCCAGCCGAGCATGCACCGCCCGGCCAGCGCGGCGGTCAGCACCGCCATCGCCCCGCCCGTCGTCGAACGCCCGAACTCCTGGGCCAGCGCCGCGATCTGACCCAGCATCACCAGCAGCAGCACCAGCACCCCGAACGGCCCGATGTCCGACTGCTTCATGATCCGCAGCGCGTCCTCGGCGGGCTTTCCGCTGCCCAGCCCGTCGGCCACGTCCGCGAGCCCGTCGAGGTGCAGCCCCCGGGTCAGGAGAGCGAGCACGCCGATCGCGGCGACGGCTCCGAGCAGCGGCCCGCCCCGCCAGCACACCAGCGCGCCGACGAGAGCCGCCAGACCACCGAGGATCAGGCCGGCCACGGGCGCCAGCGCCATCGCCCGCCCGCCGCTCTCCCGGTCCCAGCGCTCCACCCGGACCGGAAGGACCGTCAGTGTCCCGAAGGCGAACCGGAGCCCGTCGAGCAAGGGGTTCAGCCCCGGCCGAGCAGTTCGGCGGCGGTCGGCAGCGGCCGCGGCGCGGGCGGCTCGAAGGCGACCGCGGTGCCGGCCGGGACGTCCCCGGGGTCGGCGAGGGTGTCCGTCGCGGCCTGGAGCAGCGGCAGCGCCAGCAGCGCGCCGACGCCCTCGCCCATCGAGACCCCGAGGGTCTGGACGGGAGTCAGGGTGAGGCGGTCGTACGCCTTGGCCTGGGCCGGCTCGCCGGTGGACTGGCCGGCGCGCCACCACTCGGGGGCGCGGAAGGCGATCCGCTGGGCGACCAGCGCGCAGGCGGCGGAGACCACGCCGTCCAGCACCACCGGGAGCTTGCGCACGGCGGCCTGCAGCAGGAAGCCGGTGACGGCGGCGAAGTCCGCGCCGCCGACGGTGGCGAGCAGCGCCAGCTGGTCGCCGAGCACGGGGCGGGCCCGGCGCAGCGAGTCGCGGACGGCGGCGCACTTGACCATCCAGGTGCGGTCGTCGATGCCGGAGCCGCGCCCGGTGACGGCGGCCGCGTCGGTGCCGCAGAGCGCGCCGACCAGGACGGCGGCCACCGTGGTGGAGCCGACCCCGAGGTCGCCCAGCACCACCAGGTCGGTCCCGGCGTCGGCCTCCTCGTCGGCGACGGCCATGCCGGCCCGGAAGGCCTCGGCGGCCTGAGCGGCCGTCAGGGCGTCCTCCAGGTCGATCCGGCCGGAGCCGCGGCGGACCTTGAACCGGCTGACCTCCGCCGGGAACTCCTCGGGCCCGGCGTCCACGCCGACGTCCACCACGCGCACGGCCGCGCCGTAGCGGCGGGCCAGCACCGCGACGGGGGCGGAGCCGTCCAGCACCGCGTGCACCCGGCGGGCGGTGCCGCCGGTCAGCTGGGAGACCCCGGCCGAGGCCACGCCGTGGTCCGCGGCGAACAGCACCACCTTGGCGGCGGTCAGCGGCCGTACGGGCGAGTGGCCCTGCACTCCGGCCAGCCAGGCACCCAGCTCCTCCAGCTGCCCGAGGCCGCCGCGCGGCCGGTCGAGCTGCTGCCAGCGCTCCTCGCCGGCCCGGCGGGCGCTCTCGTCGGGGCGCTCCACGAGGGAGGAGAAAACGTCGAGATCCACGGTGGTGTCCATCGTCGGGAAGGCTACACGCCAGCGGGTTTGACGGTCAGTACCTGCCCGGCGACCACCAGCAGGACACGTTCGGAGGCGTCGGCCACGGCCATGTTCAGGCGGCCCAGGGTGTCGCGGAAGCGCCGCCCCGAGGCGGTGGCCGGGACGACGCCCATGCCGACCTCGTTGCTGACGGCGATCACCTGACGTTCCGTCACCTCCCACGCCCGGGCGAGCTCCGCGCAGCGGGCCAGCACGGCCGCCTCGGCCCCGCCCTCCCGCCAGGCGCCGTCCTCCCAGGCCCCGCACTCGTCCATCACGGCGGTGAGCCAGAGCGCCAGGCAGTCGATCAGCACCGGCGCCGGATCGGCGGCGTCCGCCAGCACGGCCGGGAGGTCGCAGGTCTCGGCGGTCCGCCAGCCCGCCGGCCGCCGCTCCCGGTGCAGCCGCACCCGGTCCGCCCAGTCCGCGTCCCCGTCCCGGGTCCCGCTGGTGGCGACGTACAGGACGTCCTCGTGCCCGGCGAGCAGTTGCTCGGCCCGGGTCGACTTGCCCGAACGGGCGCCGCCGAGGATCAGGGTGCGGGGCATCGACATGGTCACCATCCTCCCGCACGAGGCATGGGGCCCCGCCGGGCGGGCACGCTAACCTGCGCGCAGCGCAACCGAACTGAAGGAGACGGGCATGGTCTGGACGTGGCGGTACGAGAAGGCGGACGGCACCGCGGTGACCCTGCCGGGCGAGCAGGAGGAGTTCACCAGCCAGGGCGACGCGGAGTCCTGGGTCGGCGAGGCGTACAAGGACCTGCTCGACCAGGGCGTCGACAAGGTCGCGCTGCTGGACGACGGCGCGGTGGTCTACTCCATGAGCCTGCAGGAGGACTGACCGCCCGTCAGGGCTTCGAGCCGACCACGTGCAGCAGCGCCGCCACCTGGCGGTACGGGTCCTGCTGCCCGGCCCGTTCCTCGGCGTCGAGCAGCTGGGCCAGCTGCCGCCCGTCCACCGGGGCCTGGTGGTCGGGCGTGGTGTCGGTGAAGACCCGCACCCCGTACCAGTGCCGGACCGGCACGGCGATGTCCCGCAGCGTGGTGGCGAGGTCGGCGAGCCGGTCGGCCCGGGCGGGCAGACCGAGGCGGTTGGTGAAGCGGGTGGAGTCGAAGGACTCCAGCGCGGTGCGCCAGTCCCCGGTCAGCCCGGGCCGCATGGCGAGCGCCTCGGCGTTGCGGACCACCAGCGAGAGCACCCCGCCGGGGGCGAGCAGCCGGGCCAGCGAGGCCAGCATCGGGTCCGGGTCGGAGAGGTACGGCAGCACACCGTGGCAGAGCACCACGTCGAAGCTGCGCGGGCCGAACCAGCGGCCGACCTGGTAGCAGTCGCCGCCGAGCAGCTGGACCCGCACCCGCACCTCCTCGGGCTCGGCCGCCAGCGCGGCCTGGGCCGCGCCGAGGGTGACCGGGTCCGGATCGAGGCCGGTGACCAGGTGGCCGGCCCTGGCCAGCCGGAGCGCCTGGGTGCCCTGGCCGCAGCCGACGTCCAGCACCCGCAGGCCGTCCAGCCCGGCCAGCTGGGCACCCAGCTGACGGGCCACCAGCTCCTGGCGGACCAGCGTCCGCAGGCCGCCCTGGCGCTCCAGCCAGGTCGCGGCGGTGGGCAGCGCGCCGCGGGTGGGCAGCCGGTCGTGCCCCCCGAGGCCCTGCTCGGGCAGGCCGCCGGGGGCCGACCACGCGTCAGCCGTCCAGGGCTGGGCCCAGGACGGCTGCTGCACGTGGTCCGCGGTCAGGGCTTCTCGCCCCGCTTGACCTTCGGCTTGGGCAGCCGGAGGCGGCGCATCTGCAGGGTGCGCATCAGCCCGTAGGGGACGGCACCGCGGGTGTTGGTGCCGGGGAACTCGGTGGCCAGCGCCTTGCGCAGGCCGAAGCCGAGCCGCAGGAAGTCCGCGATCACCAGCACGAAGAAGACCATGAAGAGCAGCGTCGAGGCGAGCTTCAGCACGTTGTTCGGGACCACGCTGAGGACCAGCACGACCACCGCGTACGGCAGGAAGAACTCGGCCAGCGACCACCGGGCGTCGATGTAGTCGCGGACGTACTTCCGGACCGGGCCCTTGTCACGGGCCGGGAGGTAGCGCTCGTCGCCCTCGAGCAGCGCGGTGCGCTGCTTCTCCCGCTCGGACCGCATGCGGTCGCGCGACTGCCGCGCGGCCTCCTTGCGGTCCTTGGGGACCGTCACCCGAGTGCGGCGGTTGGCCTCGGCCTCGCTGCGCTTCGGGGTCGGCCGGCCCTTGGGGGCCTGCGGGTCACGGGGCTGGGTGTCGTCCTGCTCGGCCAGCGCGGTGGCGGAGGAGGCTTCTTCTGAACGGCGTCGGAACACACCACAAGCGTACGTGCTGGGTATCGGCAAATCGTGGTGCCCTTGGACCCAAACAGATATCGAATGCCCCCGGAGTGTCCCCTAGGACCTCGGTGCCTCTTCTCCGATCATGGTCAGGGGTCGTCTCCACCCAGGGGATGAGGCCGGAGCCGCAAGGCTGTAGCACGCTTGTTGCAGGCAGGAGCACTGCGGGCGGGCAGCCGCCGCGCATAGACTCGTTCCTGTCAGCCGAGACGGAACCGCAGGCCCGAGAAGGGGGCACCCGAGGCCCATGAGCGACGGAATCATGAAGCGTATGGGGCTGATCTTCCGCTCCAAGGCGAACAAGGCCCTGGACCGTGCGGAGGACCCGCGAGAGACGCTCGACTACTCCTACCAGAAGCAGCTGGAACTGCTGCAGAAGGTGCGCAGGGGCGTCGCCGACGTGGCCACCTCCCGCAAGCGCCTGGAGCTCCAGCTGACCCAGCTGCAGCAGCAGTCGGCCAAGTACGAGGACCAGGGCCGCAAGGCGCTCTCGCTCGGCCGCGAGGACCTGGCCCGCGAGGCGCTGACCCGCAAGGCCAACCTGCAGTCCCAGATCACCGACCTGGAGACGCAGTACCAGGCCCTGCAGGCCGAGGAGGAGAAGCTCACGCTCGCCTCCCAGCGGCTGCAGGCCAAGGTGGACGCCTTCCGCACCAAGAAGGAGACCATCAAGGCCACCTACACCGCCGCCCAGGCGCAGACCCGGATCGCCGAGTCCTTCTCGGGGATCTCGGAGGAGATGGGCGACGTCGGCCTGGCCATCCAGCGGGCCGAGGACAAGACCGCGCAGATGCAGGCCCGGGCCGGCGCGATCGACGAGCTGCTGGCCTCCGGCGCGCTCGACGACGCCAGCGGGCTGGGCCGCAAGGACGACATCGAGGCCGAGCTGGAGCGGGTGGCCGGCGGCAGCGACGTCGAGCTGGAGCTCGCCCGGATGAAGGCCGAGCTGACCGGGGGCACCCCGGGCGGCGCGCCGCAGGCGATCGAGCAGGGCAAGCAGGACACCCCTCCTACGATCAACTACAACAAGTAACACCCCCCCTAGCGCAGGGAGAACACCGGCATGATCATGCGGGTCATGGGCGAGGGCCAGTTCCAGGTTGCCGAGGGGCACCTGAACCGGCTGAACGAGCTCGACGAGGAGCTCCTCGCCGCGCTGGAGTCGGGCGACGAGCAGCACTTCCGGGCCGCGCTCGGCAGTCTGCTCAGCGCCGTCAAGGAGTTCGGCACGCCGCTGCCGGACGACTCGCTGGAGCCCTCCGACCTGATCCTGCCGGACCCGGAGGCCTCCCTGGACGAGGTGCGCGAGCTGCTCCGCGCCGAGGGCGACGGCCTGATCCCCGGCATCCCGGAGTAGCGGTACGCGAAGAAGGGCGGGCCCCCAGGGGGCCCGCCCTTCGTGCGTGCTGCGGCGAATCGTTACGGCAGGGCCAGCATCCGGTCCAGCGCGGCCTTGGCGTACTTCTCGGTCTCCGGGTCCACGGTGATCACGTTCGGCACCCGGCCGTCGACCAGCGACTCCAGCGCCCAGACCAGGTGCGGGAGGTCGATCCGGTTCATGGTGGAGCAGAAGCAGACCGCCCGGTCGAGGAAGACGACCTCCTTGTCCGGGTGCGCCTTGGCGAGGCGGCGGACCAGGTTGAGCTCGGTGCCGATGGCCCACTTGGAGCCGGGCTCGGCCGCGTCCAGCGCCTTGATGATGTACTCGGTCGAGCCGACCATGTCGGCCGCCGCGACCACCTCGTGCTTGCACTCGGGGTGCACCAGGACGTTGACGCCGGGGATGCGCTCGCGCACGTCGTTGACCGAGTCCAGCGAGAAGCGGCCGTGCACCGAGCAGTGGCCGCGCCAGAGGATCATCTTGGCGTTCCGCAGCTGTTCGACGGTCAAGCCGCCGTTCGGCTTGTGCGGGTTGTAGAGCACGCAGTCGTCCAGCGAGAAGCCCAGGTCGCGGACGGCGGTGTTGCGGCCCAGGTGCTGGTCCGGCAGGAAGAGCACCTTCTCGCCCTGCTCGTACGCCCAGTTCAGGGCGCGCTCGGCGTTGGAGGAGGTGCAGATGGTGCCGCCGTGCTTGCCGGTGAAGGCCTTGATGTCGGCGGAGGAGTTCATGTACGAGACCGGGACGGTCACGTCGGCGATGCCCGCCTCGGTGAGCACGTCCCAGCACTCGGCGACCTGCTCGGCGGTGGCCATGTCGGCCATCGAGCAGCCGGCCGCCAGGTCTGGGAGGATCACCTGCTGGGCGCTGCTGGTGAGGATGTCGGCGGACTCGGCCATGAAGTGCACGCCGCAGAAGACGATGTACTCCGCCTCCGGCTTGTTGGCGGCGTCCCGGGCGAGCTTGAACGAGTCGCCGGTGACGTCGGCGAACTCGATGACCTCGTCGCGCTGGTAGTGGTGGCCGAGGATGAACACCCGGTCGCCGAGCGCGGCCTTGGCGGCGCGGGCCCGGGCCACCAGGTCCGGGTCGGAGGCGGGCGGGAGGTCGCCGGGGCACTCGACGCCGCGCTCGCTGTTCGGGTCGGCCTCGCGGCCGAGCAGCAGCAGTGCGAGCGGCGTCGGAGTGGGGTCGACGCCGTAGGTCTCGGTGGTGGTGGTCACGGGCGGGTGCCCTCCTGTGCGGCGGAACTCTGTGGTGCCTTGGCCGTTATCGTCTATCTGACGCTATCTATGATAACCCGTTAGCGTCACTCTGACGATGGCCGAAGTGTCGATGTGACGAGAACCGCGTGCCGTTGCGTCGTGTAGACCGTCGCGTCGGGTTGGCTGGACAGCCATGAAGGCAATCGCGATCAGGCGTTACGGCGGCCCGGAGGTCGTCGAGTACACCGAGCTCCCCGACCCCAAGATCGGCCCGGACTCGGTGCTGGTCCGGGTGAAGGCCGCCGGGGTCAACCCGGTGGACTGGAAGATCCGGGAAGGGTACCTGGACGGCGTCACCGACGCGCACTTCCCGCTGGTCATGGGCTGGGACGCGGCCGGGGTGGTCCAGGCGGTCGGCGGCGGGGTCACCGAGTTCGCCCCCGGCGACGAGGTCTTCGGCTACGTCCGCAAGGACGCGGTGCAGCACGGCACGTACGCCGAGCTGGTCTCCGCCCCGGTGCGGACGCTGGCCCGCAAGCCGGCCTCGCTGAGCTGGGCCGAGGCGGGCGGCCTGCCGCTGGCCGGGCTGACGGCCCACCAGTGCCTGGTCCGGGCCCTCGGGGTGACGGCGGGCCAGACCGTGCTGGTGCACGCCGCCGCCGGGGGCGTCGGGGTCTTCGCGGTGCAGATCGCCAAGGCGCTCGGCCTGCGGGTGATCGGCACCGCCGGCGAGCGCAACCACGAGTTCCTGCGCTCCCTCGGCGCGGAGCCCGTCACGTACGGGGAGGGGCTGGCCGACCGGGTCCGCGCCCTCGCCCCCGACGGGGTGGACGCCGCGGTCGACCTGATCGGCGGCGACGCGGTGGCGGTCTCGGCCGGCCTCGTCCCGGACGGCTCCCGGATCGCCTCCGTCACCGACTACGGCGTCAAGGCCCTCGGTGGCCACTACGTCTGGGTCCGCCCCGACGCCGAGGGCCTCGCCGACCTCGCCCGTCTCGCCGACGAGGGGAGGCTCCGCGTCCCGATCGCCTCCACCTTCCCCCTCGCCCAGGCCGCCAGCGCCCAGGCCCTGAACGCCGAGGGCCGCACCCGCGGCAAGATCGTCCTCCTGGTCGACTGACCGCCGCCGGACGGAGAGCGGACGGACGGAGTGCGGCTCACCAGTTCCGGGTGGCGATCAGCTCCTCCCCGTCCGCCTCCGTGAACCCGTACGCCGACGCGACGAACCAGAACTCGTCGCCGATCCACTCGCGCGCGACCGTCTCGATCTCGCTCCCGGCCGCCTCGAGCTCCACCTCCAGCAGGTTGAACTCCTCGGTCGAGGCGTGGGTCAGCGCGTACAGGCCCGCCAGGTCCGCCGGCCGCTCGGCCTCGATCCGCTCGCACAGCCTCAGCAGGATCGCCTTGCCCCGGTCGACGAGGTGATCGGGGAAGTACGGATCCTCGAACATCTGCGACAGGAAGGCGTGCCCCGCCACCCGCTGGTTCGCAATCGCCACGTGCCCACCCGATCTCCTCGACGAACCGATCCGCCGATCATGCCCGTCGCCACTGACGGGCCGGCCCCGGGCACCCGTCCGGCGGAATCGCCCTAGCTGACCCGTCGTCACATCTCCCTTGTGATAATCCCCGTCATCAATGAGGATCTTGGTCGGATCGAGGAAGATCCACTGGAACCTCACGGGGGAGTACGCATGTCCGCGAACGAACGAGGCACGCTCGGCCGCCGCTCACTGCTGGCCGGCCTGACCGGGGCGGGTGCCGTCGGGGCGCTGGCGCTCGGCGCCGGGACCGCCGAGGCCGCTGCCGGCACCTACGTGGTCGACGTGCTGGCCAAGAACGCCGACCCGACCGGGCAGACGCCCAGCGACCAGGCGTTCAAGGACGCGGCCACCGAGCTGCTGGCGTCCTTCCAGCCCGACCCGGTCTCCGGCGCCATCCCGAAGAAGGTGCTGCTGATCCCGCCGGGCAACTACCTGATCACCCAGCCGGACGCGCTGCTGCCCGGCATCGCGGGCCCGGGCAACGGCGGGATCGTGGACGGCATCGCGATCGTCGGCCACGGCAAGCGGCTGAGCAGGATCACCTACGCGCCGACCGCCCGGAACACCACCTTCTGGACCAACCGGGACCGGTACAAGAACATCCGGATCAGCGGCCTCACCTTCGACAGCCGCGACGCCACCTCCACCTTCAACTACGCCTACTCCTCGGACGCCGGCGGCGTGCAGGACACCTGGTACACCGACGTCGAGTGGCGCGGCGACTGGAAGGCCGGGATCGTCCTGGACGGCGCGCCGGACCGGGCGGCGGGCGACAAGACCAGCCCGCAGTCCGACCTCAACAGCGAGATGGGCTGGGACCACTGCCAGGTGGCCGGCAGCTACGCCGACGCCTTCCTGGTGATGGGCGCCACCCCCGCCGCGAGCCAGCAGGACCAGTTCCTCAACATGTGGTTCCGGGACTGCAAGGTCGAGTTCAAGTCCGGCGTCTTCGTCCGCAACGAGCGCGGCGGCTCGATGAACTTCACCGGTGGCTCGTACATCCTCACCGACACCGAGGCCTACGGGACCTTCTTCAAGCTCGGCGGCACCACCGGCCGGGCCGACTCGGTCAACCGCCTGTACGTCCAGGGCATCCGCTTCGAGCTCCGCAGCGACAAGCACAAGGTGATCGACTCGGCCTGGTACAAGGGCAACATCACCTTCGTCTCCTGCGACGACACCGCGCTCTCCTTCCAGGGCTGGGCCACCACGGCCGTGGCGACGCACGTCTACCGCTTCGACGCGGTCACCCCGAACCGCGCCCCGATGATCCGGTACCAGGACTGCGCCCTGATGGGCTCCCACCAGGTCACCACCACGAGCGCCACCACCACCGGCAAGCTGCTCTACGACGGCTGCCGGTTCTCCGACGCGAACGCCGCCACCGGCGGCACCGGAGCCACCGGAGGCCTGCTGCGCTGGACCGGCACGGCGCCCTGGTACGAGTTCCGGGACTGCTCGGCCGGCGCCGTCCGGATCCCCGACGTCAAGGGCCAGTAACCCGCCACGGGGGCGCGCCCGGCACCGGGCGCGTCCCTCGGTGCAGAATGGTTCGGCGTTTCGTTTCTTCCCAGGAGCCCCGTACCGATGAGCACCAACAGACCGTCAGATCCCGGCGGGGCCTCCCTGGACGACACCGACCGGCTGCTGCTCACCCACCTGAGCCGGGACGGCCGCGCCTCCTACGCCGAGATCGGCCTGCTGGCCAACCTCTCCGCCACCGCCGTCCGCCGCCGGATCGACCGGCTCCGGGCCCGCGGCGTGGTCCGCGGCTTCACCGTGGTGGTCGACCCGGACGTGCTCGGCTGGCAGACCGAGGCCTTCGTCGAGGTCTACTGCCGGGAGCGCACCGCCCCCGAGGAGATCCTGGCCAGCCTGCGGCAGTTCCCCGAGGTGGTCGCCGCCTGGACGGTGACCGGCGACCCGGACGCCCTGGTCCACCTGCGGGCCTCCGACACCCGGCACCTGGAGGCCGTGATCGAGCGCATCCGCAAGGAGCCCGGCGTCCAGCGCTCCCGCAGCTCGGTGGTCCTCTCCCGGCTCATCGGCTAGCACGTCCCCCGGATGACGCAGGAATCCTGCGTCGCCCCCCGCGAACACGCTCGATTCCGGCCCGGACCGCCGCGTTCCGACGCGCGCCGGGCGCACACCGCTGCCTACGCTGATCATGTCCGGCAACCCCACGCGCCCCGGGCCTCCCCCGACCCTCACCGCAGCGAGAGGCACCACCATGTCCGCAGCCCCCGACCGCATGCACCGGCCCGACAACGAGCTGGTGGACCTGGTGTTCGACTACATGCGCGAGCGGCTGCAGTACGACCCGGTGCCGCTCGACCACCCCGGCGACGGCGAGCACCTCAAGGCCCAGCTGGCCGGCCTGCTCAACCCGAGCGGCAACAACCCGGCCGACGTGCTGAAGCTCTACGACCACGAGCTGTCCCGCGCGGTGATCTCCGCCGACAGCCCGCGCTACCTCTCCTTCATCCCGTGCGCCCCCACCAAGGCCGCGCTGCTCTTCGACATGGTGGTCTCCTGCGCCTCGCTCCAGGGCATCTCCTGGCTGGAGGCGGCCGGCGCCATCGCCGCTGAGAACCAGGTGCTGCGCCTGATAGCGGACCGGGCCGGGATGCCCGAGACGGCCGGCGGCACCTTCGTCTCCGGCGGCTCGGCGGGCAACCTCTCCGCCCTGGTGGTCGCCCGCGACACCGCCCGCCGCCGCCTCGGCGAGGGCGTCAAGCTGCGCGTCGCGGTCGCCGACCAGGTGCACTCCTCGGTGAAGAACACCTTCAACATCATCGGCGTCGAGGCCTTCAAGGTCCCCACCGTCGACCGCCGCTTCACCGGCGAGGCGCTGCGCGCCGCGCTGGCCGCCGACCCGCACCCCGAGACCGTGATCGCGGTGGTCGGCACCGCGGGCACCACCAACGAGGGCATCGTCGACGACCTCCAGGGCCTGTCCGAGGTCACCCGCGAGCGCGGCATGTGGTTCCACGTGGACGGCGCGTACGGCGGCGCCGGCCTGTTCGCCCCCTCCGTCCGGGAGCGCTACAACGGCATCGAGCACGCGGACTCCTTCGTGGTGGACCCGCACAAGTGGCTGTTCGCCCCGTTCGACTGCGCCGCGCTGATCTACCGCAACCCGCAGCTGGCCCGCGCCGTGCACACCCAGGACGCCTCCTACCTGGACGTGCTGCACACCGAGGGCGACGAGTGGAACCCCACCGACTACGCCTACCACCTGACCCGCCGGGCCCGCGGCCTGCCGCTCTGGTTCTCCCTCGCTGTGCACGGCACCCAGGCCTACACCGACGCGATCGAGGCCGGCCTCACCCTGGCCCGGGAGACCGCCGCCCTGATCGAGCGCACCGAGCACCTGGAGCTCCTGATGGACCCCCAGCTCTCCTCGGTCTGCTTCCGCCGCACCGGCTGGACCCACGAGGACTACTACCGCTGGTCCCAGCAGCTGCTGGCCGACCAGATCGGCTTCGTCACCCCGACCGGCTGGGACGGCGAGACCGTCGCCCGCTTCGCCTTCCTGCACCCGGGCACCACCATGGAGATGGTCGAGGAGATCCTCGCCACCATGGCCTGAGCCCGACCCGCCGTCAGCTCACCGCCCCGGCGGCCGGTCGAAGACGCAGTCCCCGCACAGGCCGCCCGCCGGCGCCCGGTAGTACAGGCAGCAGCTCGTGCGTCTCCCGTCGGCCCGCAGCGCACCGCGCAGCGGGCCGACGGCCTGCAGTTCGGCCGCCAGCTCACGACCGGCCCCCAGCACCTTCACCGCCCCGGCCAGCGCCGAAGCCGCGTTCCCCCAGAGCAGCCCCTCGGCCACCGGGACCACCCGGCGCACCGCCTCGCCGAACGGGCGCAGCTGACCCTCCACCACCTCCAGGTACAGCTCCGCAGCCAGCCCCGCCGGGCCCGGCTCCCGCACCCCCGGCACCCAGAGCTCCAGCATCCCGCCGGGCACCAGCCGCCAGTACGCCCCCGCCAGGTCCGGCACCACCCCGCCGACGGCCGCCGTGCCCAGCGCCACCGACCAGAGCCGGGCCGCCGCCCCCAGCTGCGCCGCCGAGGCCGCCACCCGGAGCTCGGAGGTCCGCATCCGCCGCGCCACGTCGGCGATCCGCTCGCGGAGGAAGGCCGCCGAGCGCAGCTCGGCCACCGGCCGGAATCCCTCCGGCGGCCTCGGCCCGGTGGCGACGGCGAAGAACCCGCCGACGGCGCCCACCTTCCGCAGCACCTCCTGACCCTCCGTCAGGCCCCCGTCCCCGGTCACAGGAACGCCGGGTTCGGCACGTAGGTGGCCGGCGGCCGCATCCCGCGCACCGCCAGGTAGCCCTCGGTGGAGAGCGACAGGCCCAGCTCCATCCCGACGTCCACCGCCCACTCCTGCTCCGCCGTCAGCCCCTCGACCAGCACCTCGGTGCCGTCCGGGGTGCGGGCCAGCGCCTCCCGCAGCAGGCGGGTGCCGATCCGCTTGGAGGTGGCGGCCAGCAGCTTCACGGTCCCGCCGTCGCGGTAGCAGTAGCCGCTCCCGGCCAGGGTGTCGGCGATCAGCAGCTCGTCGTAGTGGGCCAGCATGAACCCGTGGTCCACCCCGTGGGCCGCGCCGCGGGCCCGGCGGTCCACCGAGTCCAGCAGGTGCAGGTGGGTGCGGTTGCCCGGGTGCACCGGGATGTCGCCCGGGTCGAGCAGCCCGGCCCGGTCCACCCTCCCGGTCAGCCGCATCGCCGGGTGCAGGGTGAACCCGGCCCGCCGGTAGCGCCGGGCGGCGGCGGGGGAGGCCGAGGCGTAGAGCATCCCGCGCAGGCAGCCCCGCCCGTACGTGCCCGCCCGCTCCAGCAGCAGCCGGCCGATGCCCCGGCCCTGGGCCTTGGGCAGCACGGCGAAGAGCGAGAGCAGCCAGAGGCCCTCGCGGCGCAGCGACAGCGCCACCCCGAGGGTCTCGCCGTCCTCCTCGGCGACCCAGCAGCCGGGCTGGTCGTGGCGGATCGCGTGCACCGTCCGGGCGAGCTCGCGGGTGCGCCGGTCCGGATCGGGCGGTGAGCCGTCCTCCCGGCCGGCCAGGTCGCGGAAGGCGGCCCGGCTCACCGCCTCGACGGCCGCCGCGTCGGCGGAGGTGTCCTGGAGCTGACGAATGATCACCCGCTCATCCTGCCGCGACGGCGTGCCCCGGGCGGGGGGTTTGTCAGGATCGGCCGGTGACCAGGCCCCGGCGGTGTGCGAGCATGGGGCGTGGAGGGTGGACACGTACCACCTCCAGCACTCGAGAACCACCGCCCGGGGAAATGAATCCGGGAGGCCGCTGGTTGGCACTGGCGGCAGTTCGTCGTCACATACCGGGAGTAACCAGATGAGCGTCCAGGACGAGACCACCGTCGAGAGTGGTCTGCTCCTCACCGATTCCGCCGCGGAGAAGGTCAAGGGTCTGCTGGACCAGGAGGGCCGCGACGACCTGGCGCTCCGCGTCGCCGTGCAGCCCGGTGGCTGCTCCGGCCTGCGCTACCAGCTCTTCTTCGACGAGCGTTCGCTCGACGGCGACGTCGTGAAGGACTTCAACGGCGTCAAGGTCGTCACCGACCGCATGAGCGCCCCCTACCTGGGCGGCGCCACCGTCGACTTCGTCGACACCATCGAGAAGCAGGGCTTCACGATCGACAACCCGAACGCCACCGGCTCCTGCGCCTGCGGCGACTCGTTCAGCTAGTCGTACCGCGAAGGCCCCCACCCGGAGTTCCGGGTGGGGGCCTTCGCCGTGTCCGGGACGACTCAGTGCTTGGGGCCGCCGACCTCGTCCGGGCCCTGGTTGCGCGGCAGCTCCTGGCCGGTGTTCTGGTCGAAGACCGTCCGGCCCTCCAGCTGCGTCTTGAGGTCGGCCGAGACCTCCTGCAGCTTGGCGATCGCGGCGCAGGCCTGCCCGGCCGGCTGCGGCTCCCGGACCACGACCTTGGCCTGCACGGTGCCGGCCTTGGACTCGTCCAGCTTCAGCCCGTACTTCTCGCAGACCCCGCCGTAGAAGGTGACGGTCAGCCGGAGCCCGTCCACCCGGTACGAGACCCCGGGCGCCTTGCCGTTCGGGTCGGGCTCGCCCACCGCGATGCCGGGGGTGGTCGCGGTGGGGGTGGGGGTGGGCGAGACCTTCACCGGCGGGGGAGTGGAGGGCCGGGGCTCGGGGTTGGACGGGCTCGCGGAGGCGGAGGCCGAGGCGGTGGCCGACGGGGTGCCCGCCGGGACGTCGCCGGGCGCGGTCGAACCGGAGGTGGTGGCCGAGCCGCAGGCCGTCGCGGTGCCCAGCGCGAGCAGCAGGCCGGCGACGGCGACGGTCCGGCGGAGCCGGGTCTTCTGGTCCATGGTGCGTCTTCCTCCCGAGGGTGCAGCGTCGTGCTGTGCGGCTTTGACGTGCCCGGGAGGAAACCGGTTCCACCGGCCTCGGGTCAGCTGCCGTACTCGGACATCCCCGCCACCAGCCGGCGGGTGCCCGGCGGGACCGAGACGGCGCCGCGGGTGGGGCGGGCGGGCTCGGGCTGAAGGGTGCTGGTGGGCCAGAAGTGGCCCATCCGGCGGGAGGAACTGACCAGTGCGTCAAGGGACTCGAGGTCCGCGTCACCCCGGAGGGCGGACGGCACGCGCAGGGTGGTCGGCCGGTTCGGCATCATCGGTACGGGCTCCGATCGGCGGGCCGCGAGGGTGGGTCGCGGGCCTGGGAAGGGCCGGGCGGTCGGGCCCCGGCAGATTCGACCCTAGATCGGCGGACCGGGCCGGGCCAGGCTTACCGCGCGGTAGTACCCGTGGGTGTCGCGCCCGGGTGGAACCGGAGGCGTGGTGGGCGCCCGGGCGACGGCCCGGTAACGTGTGGGGGTCAATTCCATCGCTTGACCCGGCCGTCGCCGGCCACCTGAGGAGTCCTCCGTGCGCATCGCCGTCGCCGGCTCGATCGCCACCGACCACCTGACCACCTTCCCCGGCCGCTTCGCCGACCAGCTGGTCGCCGAGCAGCTGCACACGGTGTCGCTCTCGTTCCTGGTGGACACCCTGGACATCCGCCGGGGCGGGGTCGCGCCGAACATCGCCTTCGGCATGGGTGTGCTGGGCCTGCGCCCGGTGCTGGTCGGGGCGGCCGGAGCGGACTTCGAGGAGTACCGCAGCTGGCTGGAGCGCAACAACGTGGACACCGACTCGGTGCACATCTCCGAGACCCGGCACACCGCGCGCTTCATGTGCACCACCGACCAGGACCACAACCAGATCGCGTCCTTCTACACCGGCGCGATGGCCGAGGCCCGCAGCATCGAGCTCAAGCCGATCGCCGACCGGGTCGGCGGCCTGGACCTGGTGCTGATCGGGGCCGACGACCCGGCCGCGATGGTCCGCCACAGCCAGGAGTGCCGCACCCGGGGCTACGCCTTCGCGGCCGACCCCTCGCAGCAGCTGGCCCGTCTGGACGGCGACGACATCCGCACCATCGTGGACGGCGCCACGTACCTGTTCACCAACGAGTACGAGGCCGCGCTGATCGAGACCAAGACCGGCTGGGACGCGGAGGAGATCCTGCGCCGGGTCGGCACCCGGATCACCACCCTGGGCTCCAAGGGCGTGCGGATCCAGCGGGCCGGCGAGCCGGACGTCACGGTGGGCTGCCCGGTCGAGGAGCGCAAGGCCGACCCGACCGGCGTGGGCGACGGCTTCCGGGCCGGCTTCCTGGCCGGTCTGTCCTGGGGCTTCGGCCTGGAGCGCTCGGCCCAGCTCGGCTGCATGCTGGCCACCCTGGTGATCGAGACCGTCGGGACCCAGGAGTACGAGCTCAAGCACGGCGTCTTCCTGGACCGCTTCGCCCTCGCCTACGGCGAGGAGGCCGCAGCCGAGGTCCGCGCGAAGCTCGCGCGCTGACGCACCGTCACCCGGAGGGGGTCCCGGCAGGCCGGGGCCCCCTTCAGGCCGTCCGCTCCACCAGGTACGCGGTGCCCCGCTCGACCCCGTAGTGCTCGGCCGGGGCGGTGCCGCGGTAGGCCTGGCCGCGCATCTCGCACCAGGCGGGGACGTCGAGGCGGGCCGCCTCGTCGTCGGCCAGCACCACCACGCTGCCGCCGACCGGCACCTCGCCGATCCGCTTGGCCAGCTCGATCACCGGCAGCGGGCAGCGCTTGCCCAGCATGTCGAGGACCAGCTCCTCCGAGGTGGCCGCGGCCGGGGCCGGCAGGTCGAGGCCGAGCGGGGCGCGGACCCCGGCGACCAGCCCGGGAAGCAGCTCCAGGAAACGGTCCACCCCCGCCTCGGGGGTGCCGTACGGGAGCGAGACCCGGACGTTCCCCTCCGTCAGGACGCCCATCGCGGCCAGGACGTGGCTGGGCGTCAGGGTGGAGGAGGTGCAGGAGGAGCCGGAGGAGACCGCGAAGCCGGCCCGGTCCAGCTCGCCCAGCAGCACCTCGCCGTCCACGTAGAGGCAGGAGAAGGTGACGATGTGGGGCAGCCGGTGCACCGGGTCGCCGACCACCTCCACCTCGGGGACCAGGCTCGGGACCTGACGGCGGATCCGCTCGACCAGGGCGTGCAGACGGGCGTTCTCCGCCTCGGCCTCCGCCCGGACGGCGCGCAGCGAGGCGGCGGCCGCGACGATCGCCGGGACGTTGACGTAGCCGGGCACCCGGCCGCGCTCGCGCTCGTCGGCGGGCAGCGGGGAGACGTAGCGGACGCCCTTGCGGACGGCGAGCACGCCGGCCCCGGCGGGGCCGCCCCACTTGTGGGCGCTGGCGGCCAGCAGCGACCAGCCGCCGGGCAGGGCCACCCGGCCGGCCGACTGGGCGGCGTCCACCAGCAGCGGGACCTCGCCGAGCAGTTCGGCCGTCTCCTCCACCGGCTGGACGGTGCCGGTCTCGTGGTTGGCGGACTGCAGCACGGCGAGCGCGGTGTCCGGGCGGGCCAGGGCGGCGAAGGCCCCGGGGGAGACCCGGCCGTACCGGTCCACCGGGGCGGCGGTGACCTCGCCGCCCTCGGCCTCGAAGCGTTCGGCCGAGTGCAGCACGCTGGAGTGTTCGACCGCCGAGTGCAGCAGGTGACGGCCCGTCCGGCGGCGGCCGGTCAGCGCGCCCAGTACGCCGAGCTGGACGGCCTGGGTGCCGCTGGCGGTGAAGGACACCTCGTCGGCCCGGCACCCCAGCACCTCGGCCACCGTCTCCCGCGCGGCGTCCAGCAGCATCCGGGCCTGCCGCCCGGAGCGGTACAGCCGGGCCGGGTCGGCCCACCCCTCCTCCAGTGCGGCGGTCAGCGCCTGCCGGGCGACGGGGTGCAGCGGGGCCGTGGACGCCACGTCGAAGTACATGGCGCCATCTAACCCGAAGCGGACCCCGAGGGGTCGTCCCGGGGACGGCCGGGAGGGGTCCGGACGGCCGGGTCACCTCACCCGTACGGTGGACGGACAGTTGACCGAGTGTCAGACGTGCGTACGGAGCTCGATCCTCCAGATGGGCTCCGCAGCCTGGTTCCTGACGGTTTGCCCGGTACGCCTGAGCGTGGCGCCGAGGGCCCGGAGTCCGGGTGTGAGAGCCTTGATCGGCCGCTCTGACCTGGTACTCCACTCTTCTGAGGGCTGATCGGGTAGCCGGACGGCGCGTTAGCGGGGGCTGCTCGTGAGTGCCGCATAAGGATGCAGTAGCGTTTGGCCCGCATAAGCATTCAAACCGTGCCCGTGGCCGGGTCGCCGGGGAGGCGCACAGCGACTCCCGGGGGCGACGCGATCCCGGGCGAGACTTCGGGAAGGCGCTACGTGAGTCCCAACGGCTCCGACCGCTCGCCGCGGCGCACGATGCGGCGGAAGCTGCCTCAGGCGCTGGCACTGGGCCTCGTCATCGCGACCGCCACCGGCTGCTCGGCCAACGACCTCCCCAGGCTTGGCCTTCCGACCCCCGTCACCGCAGAGGGCCCGCTGGTCCTCCGCATGTGGCAGGGCTCCTGGATCGCGGCTCTGGTGGTCGGCGCACTGATGTGGGGTCTGATCATCTGGAGCGTGATCTTCCACCGCCGCAGCCGCAGCAAGGTGGAGATCCCCCCGCAGACCCGGTACAACCTGCCCATCGAGGCGTTGTACACCGCGGTCCCCCTCGTCATCGTCTCGGTCCTGTTCTACTTCGTCGCCCGCGACGAGGCCCGGTTGACCCAGACCTCCGCCAAGCCGGACCACATGATCAACGTGGTCGGCTTCCAGTGGAGCTGGGCGTTCAACTACGAGAACACCGAGAACCCGGACCCGGCCAACACCCAGGCCGCGTACGAGGTCGGCACCACGGGCGAGCCTCCGACGCTCTACCTGCCGATCAACGAGACCGTGCAGTTCCGCCTCACCTCGCGGGACGTCATCCACGACTTCTGGCCCGTCGACTTCCTGATGAAGCAGGACGTGGTCCCGGGCGTGGTGAACAAGTTCGAGGTCACGCCGACCTCGTACGGCACCTTCCGCGGCAAGTGCGCCGAGCTCTGTGGCAACGACCACTCCCGGATGCTGTTCAACGTCAAGGTCGTCGACCGGGCGGAGTACGACAAGCACCTGGCCGAGCTGCGCGCTAAGGGCCAGAAGGGCGCGGTGCCCTCGGGCATCTTCAGCAGCCAGGGAAGTGAGAAGTGACTATCCTCAACGAGCCCGCAGCCGCGGGCGGGGCCGCCGGGGCTTCGGTCACGGCCGGTGCCCAGCGGACCCGCAAGCCCGGGTCCACCATCATCAAGTGGATGACCACCACCGACCACAAGACGATCGGCACGCTGTACCTGGCGACGTCGTTCGCGTTCTTCCTGATCGGTGGTGTGCTGGCGCTCGTCATGCGCGCCGAGCTCGCTCGTCCGGGGACCCAGATCCTCTCGAACGAGCAGTTCAACCAGGCGTTCACCATGCACGGCACGATCATGCTGCTGATGTTCGCCACCCCGCTCTTCGCGGGCTTCGCGAACTGGATCATGCCGCTCCAGATCGGCGCCCCCGACGTCGCCTTCCCGCGACTGAACATGTTCGCCTACTGGCTCTACCTGTTCGGCTCGATCATCGCGGTGGCCGGCTTCCTCACCCCGCAGGGTGCCGCGGACTTCGGCTGGTTCGCCTACTCGCCGCTCTCCGACGCCGTGCGCTCGCCCGGCATCGGCGCCGACATGTGGATCATGGGCCTGGCCTTCTCCGGCTTCGGCACCATCCTCGGCTCGGTCAACTTCATCACCACCATCATCTGCATGCGCGCGCCCGGCATGACGATGTTCCGGATGTCGATCTTCGTCTGGAACGTCCTGCTGACCGCCGTGCTGGTGCTGCTGGCCTTCCCGGTCCTCGCGGCCGCGCTGTTCGCCCTGGAGGCGGACCGGAAGTTCGGGGCCCACGTCTTCGACCCGGCCAACGGTGGCGCCATCCTCTGGCAGCACCTGTTCTGGTTCTTCGGCCACCCCGAGGTGTACATCATCGCGCTGCCGTTCTTCGGCATCGTCTCGGAGATCATCCCGGTCTTCAGCCGCAAGCCGATGTTCGGTTACCAGGGCCTGATCGCCGCCACCATCGCGATCGCCGGCCTCTCGGTCACCGTGTGGGCGCACCACATGTACGTGACCGGACAGGTACTCCTGCCGTTCTTCTCGTTCATGACCTTCCTGATCGCGGTCCCGACCGGTGTGAAGTTCTTCAACTGGGTCGGCACCATGTGGAAGGGCTCGCTGAGCTTCGAGACCCCGATGCTCTGGACGGTCGGCTTCCTGGTCACCTTCCTCTTCGGTGGTCTGACGGGTGTTCTGCTCGCCTCCCCGCCGATCGACTTCCACGTCTCGGACTCCTACTTCGTGGTGGCGCACTTCCACTACGTGGTGTTCGGCACCGTGGTGTTCGCGATGTTCGCCGGCTTCCACTTCTGGTGGCCGAAGATGACCGGCAAGATGCTCGACGAGCGTCTGGGCAAGATCACCTTCTGGACGCTGTTCATCGGCTTCCACGGCACCTTCCTGGTCCAGCACTGGCTCGGCGCGGAGGGCATGCCCCGCCGCTACGCCGACTACCTGGCCGCGGACGGCTTCACCACCCTGAACACCATCTCGACCATCGCGTCGTTCCTGCTCGGTCTGTCGATCCTGCCGTTCCTCTACAACGTCTGGAAGACCGCGAAGTACGGCGAGAAGATCGAGGTCGACGACCCGTGGGGCTACGGCCGTTCGCTCGAGTGGGCGACCTCCTGCCCGCCGCCGCGGCACAACTTCCTCACCCTTCCCCGGGTGCGGTCCGAGTCCCCGGCGTTCGACCTGCACCACCCCGACATCGCCGCGCTCGACTACCTCGAGTACCACGGTGAGCCGGGCAAGCACTTCGAGGGCGTCACGCCCGCGAAGTACGACGCTCCGCAGCTGGGCAAGGGCCTGAAGAAGGACGGGGACGCCTGATGAAGGAACAGGGCAAGATCTTCATCGGCTTCGCCGTCTTCATCCTGATCATGGCCGTGGTCTACGGCATCTGGTCGAAGGAGCCGGCCGGCACCACCGCGCTGTTCCTCGCCTTCGGCCTGTGCGCCATGGTCGGCTACTACCTGGCGTTCACCGCCAAGCGGGTGGACACCGGCGCGGGCGACAACCCCGAGGCCGAGGTCGCGGACGACTCCGGCGAGCTGGGCTTCTTCGCCCCGCACAGCTGGCAGCCGCTCTCGCTGGCCATCGGCGGCGCCCTGGCCTTCATGGGCGTGGTCTTCGGCTGGTGGCTGCTGTACTGGGCCATCCCGATCATCCTGGTCGGCCTGTACGGCTGGGTCTTCGAGTTCTACCGGGGCGAGAACCAGAACCAGTAAGGTTCCGGCACCCGCACCGACCGGACGGCCGGACATCCCTGACGGGGTGTCCGGCCGTCCGGCGTTCCCGCACCCCGCAGCGGCTCACCGGGTGGTGCGTTCACCCGCCCGGGCGCACGCCGGTGGTGTTGGAGGTGCCCTCTGCGGTCGGCTGTTCCTACGATCTGATACGTCGTCGGATCACCCACCAGGAGGCAGCCGTGAAGACCAGGCACGGACTCGCGGCGGCAGCGGCCCTGGCCCTCCTGGCGGGATGCTCCTCGGCGGGGCCCGCCGAGACGGCCGTGGGGCCCGCCGATCCGGTGGACGTCACCTCGATGGTCCGGCTCTCCGCCACCGGCGAGACCGACCCCGGACAGGCCGTCACCGTCTCCGCGGAACAGGGCGGGCTGCTCACCGACGTGACGGTGATCGGCGCCGACGGGCGGCTGCTGCCCGGTGAGCTGACGGCCGATCAGCGCAGCTGGCGCTCGACCGGCCCGCTGATGGCGGGCAGCAAGTACCGGGTCCTGGTACTGGCCGACGACGGCAAGGGCGGCCGCGGCGGCACCACCCGGCAGTTCACCACCGCCGCCGCCACCCACCTGCTCACCGCCGAGCTCGGCCCCGACTCCTCCGGCAGCGGGATCTACGGCGTTGGCCAGCCGCTCACCGTGAAGCTCTCCGAGGCGGTCGAGGACCCGGCGGCCCGTCAGGAGGTCGAGCGGGGCCTCACGGTGGTCTCCGAGCCCGCCGTCACCGGCGCCTGGTACTGGGTCGACTCCAGGAACCTGCACTTCCGCCCCAAGGAGTACTGGCCCGCCAACGCCACCGTCAGCCTCGCCTTCGACCGGCAGGGCCGGCACATCGCCGGCGACCTGTACGGCGGCGAGACGGCCACCAGGACGCTGCGCACGGGCGACCGGGTGGAGGTCACGGTCGACGCCGGCTCGCACTACCTGACCTACAAGCGCAACGGCGTCGAGGAGCGGTCCATCCCGGTCACCACCGGCAAGCCCGGCTTCTCCACCCGGAACGGCGTCAAGGTGGTGCTCGGGCAGGAGGCCCAGGTCCGGATGAACGGCGAGTCGATCGGCATCCGCGAGGGCAGCAGCGAGGCCTACGACCTCCAGGTGAAGTGGGCCACCCGGGTCACCTGGAGCGGCGAGTACGTGCACGCCGCCCCGTGGTCGGTCGGCTCCCAGGGCCGCGAGAACGTCAGCCACGGCTGCACCGGCATGAGCACCGACAACGCCAAGTGGTTCTTCGACCAGACCCGCATCGGCGACGTCGTCCAGGTCGTCAACAGCCGCGGCGACCAGATGGAGCCCTTCGGCAACGGCTTCGGCGACTGGAACGTCCCCTGGGACCAGTACGTCCAGCACTCCGCCCTCGGCAAGCCCGTCTCCACGGCGGCCCCGACGACCACCACGGTGGCTGCGGCTCCGATCATCGGTTGACCCGGGGGCGCGAGGAACTGCGCGAGTGCGGAAGGCGGCCCAGCGCCAGGTCGGGGCACGTCAGCCAGTCGCACGTGTTGCCGTTCCCCAGCGCGCAGTTCCTCGCGCCCCCGGGTCAGTGATGGGCGATCTTCAGCGCGTTGGTGACCGCTGCGAGGGCTTCCGCCTCGGTGAGGCCGAGGCGGGCCGTCCGCTGCGCGTAGTCCGCCGCTGCCGCCGCTGCGAGCTTGTGGGCGGTGTCGCCGGTGGCGGCGATGAGGGTGCCGCGTCGTCCGTGGGTCTCGACCACCCCGTCGGCCTCCAGCTCGCGGTAGGCCCGGGCCACCGTGTTGGCGGCGAGGCCGAGCTCCTCGGCCAGGGCCCGGACGGTGGGGAGCCTCAGGCCGGCGGCCAGGGCCCCGCTGCGGGCCTGTTCGGCGATCTGGAGCCGTACCTGCTCGTACGGGGGAGTGGCCGACTGGTGGTCGACGGACAGCTGCACGTGGTCTCCTGACGGTTCGTTGGCCCCATTCTGCCGGAAAGGCCGATGGCCCCCGCCGCGGGAGCGGCGGGGGCCATCGGCTGTGGCGTTGCTACGGGTGAGATCAGTGGTGGCCGTGGCCGCTGGTGATCTCGTGGTGCTCCTCGGCGGTGGGCTTGGGGATCTGGCTGCCCTCGCCGTAGAAGCCCCGGGAGAGCTTCGAGCGGGTCTTGGCGAGGACGCCGACCTTGCGCTTGACGCCGTTCTCGTCCACCTCGGCCGGCAGCTCGATCGGCTGCGGCTGCTCGTGGGCGGTGTACTTGTGCAGGTCCGCCTGCGGCAGCTGCGCGTGCACCTCGACGAACTCGCCGTGCGGCAGGCGCTTGATGATGCCGGTCTCGCGACCGTGCAGCACCTTCTCCTTGTCGCGGCGCTGGAGGCCGAGGCACCAGCGCTTGGTGACGATGAACGTGATCACCGGGATGACGAAGAAGCCCACCCGGACGAAGTACGTGATGTCGTTGATCGAGAGGTGGAAGTGCGTGGCGAACAGGTCGTTGCCACCACCGATCAGCAGCACCAGGTAGAGGCTGATCCAGGCCGCGCCGAAGGCGGTGCGGACGGGAGCGTTGCGCGGGCGGTCCAGGATGTGGTGCTCGCGCTTGTCGCCGGTGACCCAGCTCTCGATGAACGGGTAGACCGCGATGGCGACCAGGACCAGCGGGAAGATCATCAGCGGGATGAACACGCCGAGGTTCAGCGTGTGGCCCCACAGGCCGATCTCCCAGCCCGGCATGACGCGGATCAGGCCCTCGGAGAAGCCCATGTACCAGTCGGGCTGGGCGTCGGTCGACACCTGGTCCGGACGGTACGGGCCGTACGCCCAGATCGGGTTGATCGTGGCGATCGCCGAGACCGCGGCGATGATGCCGAAGACCAGGAAGAAGAAGCCACCGGCCTTGGCCATGTAGACCGGCATCAGCGGCATGCCGACGACGTTCTGCTCGGTCTTGCCCGGGCCCGCCCACTGGGTGTGCTTGTGGTAGAAGACCAGGATCAGGTGGGCGACCAGCAGGCCGAGCATGATGCCCGGCAGCAGCAGGACGTGGATGGTGAAGAACCGCGGCACGATGTCGGTGCCGGGGAACTCGCCGCCGAACAGGAACATCTGGAGGTAGGTGCCGACCAGCGGCACCGCCAGGACGGCGCCCTCCATGAACCGGATGCCGGTGCCCGAGAGCAGGTCGTCGGGGAGCGAGTAGCCCATGAACCCGTCGAACATGCCCAGGAACAGCAGCAGGAAGCCGAAGACCCAGTTGACCTCGCGCGGCTTGCGGAACGCGCCGGTGAAGAAGACGCGCATCATGTGCACGATCATCGCGGCGACGAACACCAGCGCGGCCCAGTGGTGGATCTGACGGATCAGCAGACCACCGCGGACCTCGAAGGAGATGTCCAGGGTCGAGGCGTAGGCCTCCGACATCCTGATCCCCTGGAGCGGGGCGTAGGAGCCGTGGTACACGGTCTCGCCCATGCTCGGGGTGAAGAACAGGGTGAGGTAGACACCCGTCAGGATGATGATGATGAAGGTGTAGAGGCAGATCTCGCCCAGCATGAAGGACCAGTGGTCCGGGAAGATCTTCCGCAGGTTGGCCTTGGCCAGGCTGTAGATGCCCAGCCGGCCGTCGGCCCAGTCCGCGGCCGCCTCGTACTTGTTGGCGGGCTTGGCGCGGGTGCTGGCCGGCTTGGCGGCACCCGAGGTGCTGCTCGTGCTCATCGGCTGCGCTCCCAGTAGCTCGGACCGACGGGCTCGTCGAAGTCGCCGGTGGCGACCAGGTAGCCCGCTTCGTCAACGGTGATCTTCAGCTGCGGCAGGGGGTGGCCGGCCGGGCCGAAGATGACGCGCGCGCCGTCCGCCAGGTCGAAGGTCGACTGGTGGCAGGGGCAGAGCGCGTGGTGGGTCTGCTGCTCGTAGAGGCTGATCGGGCAGCCGACGTGGGTGCAGATCTTCGAGTAGGCGAGGATGCCCTCGAAGCCCTTCTCCTTGGACTTCTCGTCCTTGAGGTCGCCGGGCGCGATCCGGACGAGCATCAGCGCGTCCTTGGCGATCTGGACCTGGAAGTCGTGCGCGTCCTCCTCGAGGCCTTCCGGCTTCGCGAAGGTGAGCGAGCCGACGATGACGTCCTCGGGCTTCATCGGCTCGTTGGTGTTCATGTTGATCAGCTGGAGCGGCTTGGCCTGGGTGGCCTCCTTCCAGCCGGTGTGCTCCAGCTTGTCCTCGGGCAGCGGCCCGAGGTCGCGGAGCAGCACCACGCCGGAGAGCGGCACCAGGGCCATCGACCCGATCAGGGTGTTGCGCAGCAGCTTGCGACGGCCGAAGCCGGACTCGGCGGCACCCGTCTTGAACTGCTCGATGACGTCGGCGCGGACCTCGTCGTCGGCCTCGATCGGGTGGCGCTCGGCCGGGATCTCGTGGTCCGACATCAGGGTGCGGGCCCAGTGGACCGCGCCCGCGCCGATGCAGAAGAGCGCCACGCCGAGGGTCAGGCCGAGCGCGAAGTTCAGCGCGCTGACGTGACCGATCGGGAAGATGTAGACGATCTTGTCGATCGGGAAGATCACGAAGGACGCGATGAACCCGATGGTCGACAGCATCGACAGGATGAACAGCATCGCGACCTGGCGCTCGGCCCGCTTGGCGGCCCGCTCGTCGATGTCGGTGCGACGCGGCTCGTGGGCCGGCAGGCCCGGGTCGGCGAACGGGTCGCCGTGCGTGGCGACCGCGGTGCCGTGGGAGTCGTGCGACTCCGGCAGGTTGTCCTTGGACATGTCGTGGCTCATGACTTCTTGGCCTTGGTGGTGTGGGCGGCGACCCAGATCGCGACCGCGATGAGCGAGCCGAGGCCGAAGATCCAGCCGAACAGGCCCTCGGTCACCGGACCGAGGCTGCCCAGGGTCAGGCCGCCGGGGTTGGGCTCGTCGTTGGTGGTGTGGCGGACGAAGGCCACGATCTGCTTCTTCTGCTCCTCGGGCATGGTGCTGTCCGGGAAGGAAGGCATGTTCTGCGGGCCGGTCTGCATGGCCTCGTAGATGTGCTTGGCCTCCACGCCCTCGAGCGACGGGGCGTACTTGCCCCGGGTCAGGGCACCACCCTGACCGGCGAAGTTGTGGCACTGGGCGCAGTTGGTCCGGAACAGCTCGCCGCCCTTGGCGACGTCGTCCGGGTTGGTGGAGGTGTACTGCTCCTTGAGCGGAACCACCGGGCCGGGGCCGAGCGAGGCCACGAAGGCGGCCATCTGGTCGATCTCGGGCTGCGAGTAGATGACCTTCTTCTTCGGCACCTGCGCGCCGGGCTGCTGGGCCGGCATGCGGCCGGTGCCCACCTGGAAGTCGACCGCGGCGGTGCCGACGCCGACCAGGCTCGGACCGTCCGAGGTGCCCTCGCCGTTGAGGCCGTGGCAGGAGGAGCAGCCGACGGCGAAGAGCTTCTTGCCCTCATCGATCGCGAGCGACTGCGCCGAGCTGTCGGCCTGCGCCTTCTCTGCGGGCGCGAACGCGGCGTACAGTCCCCCGGTGGCCGCCAGGGCGAAGATTAGGACGAGCAGCGCCGCCAGTGGGTGGCGCCGTCGTGCTGAGAGCTTTTTCACGGATTTAACCCCGGGGTCAGGATCTGGTCGGCTGGATGGGCGTGCCCCGCGCGGCCCGTTCTGCTCGGGTGCTGCGGGGCCGCGCGCGGTCGGTCGGTGCGGTCAGTCGGCTCCGGCCGGCGGCCAGCGACCTGATCTAGCTGGTTACTTGATCAGGTAGATGGTCGCGAACAGGCCGATCCACACGACGTCGACGAAGTGCCAGTAGTACGACACCACGATCGCGGCGGTGGCCTGCTCGTGCGTGAACCGCTTGGCTGCGTACGTCCGTGCCAGGACCAGCAGGAACGCGATCAGACCACCCGTCACGTGCAGGCCGTGGAAGCCGGTGGTCAGGTAGAACACCGTGCCGTACGGGTCCGAGGACAGCGAGAGGCCGTCCTTCTTGACCAGCTCGGTGTACTCGAAGATCTGACCGCCGATGAAGATCGCGCCCATCACGAAGGTGATGACGAACCACGAGCGGAGCTTCTTCACGTCACCGCGCTCGGCGGCGAAGACGCCGAGCTGGCAGGTGAGGGAGGAGAGCACCAGGATCGTGGTGTTCACCGAGGAGAAGGGCACGTTCAGTGCGTGAGCCTTCTCGGTCCAGAACTCTGCGCCCTTGACCGAGCGGAGGGTGAAGTACATCGCGAACAGGGCCGCGAAGAACATCAGCTCCGAGCTCAGCCAGACGATGGTTCCGACGCTGACGAGGTTCGGCCTGTTGACCGCTCCGTGCGCGTGTCCGGTTTCTGTTGCTGTTGCTGTCGCCACGACGGACATTATGTCGGTCCCTTATTCCGTCTTCACGCCGGGGGGTCCACCTCGGAGTGTCCGGTGCGTGCGGTATGCCCCGATGGCAGCCGACGGGGCGTCGGAGACCCCCTCCACCGGCCCGGTGTCCGTTTTCTGATGGTTCATCGGAAGGTGCCGACACCCGTTCGCCCCGCGTGTTGCTCCGGGCCTCCTGACGGTCCGTCGGCTAGGGGCGCCCGCTCCCTCCGCCGTCCGGGTGGACTCGGCCCACCGGGTGACGGTCCGTCGCCCGAGCGGGTGAGTCCCGGGAGGGCTCGTCCCGGCGAGATCGCGCGAGGGGCTCACCACGGGCGGTGCGCCGGAGTAGCATCCGGAAGTGAACGTGGTCCGGATCACATCCGGGCCCGGTCGAGCCTCCGCGCGCGCACCACCCATATAAGAGGACGAGCACCGGGAGCAGGGCCCATGGCGCACACGACGGACGAGACGCTCACCGTGCTCGTCTACAGCGACGACCGCAACACCCGCGAGCAGGTCACCCTTGCCCTCGGCCGCCGCCCCGCCGCCGACCTCCCCGAGGTCGAGGTGCTGGAGTGCGCGACGGTGCCCGCCGTCCTGCGCGCCCTGGAGAAGGGCGGCATCGACCTCTGCGTCCTCGACGGCGAGGCCGTCCCGGCCGGCGGCCTCGGCGTCGCCCGCCAGATCAAGGACGAGATCTACGGCTGCCCGCCGGTCCTCGTCCTCATCGGCCGCCCGCAGGACTCCTGGCTCGCCGCCTGGTCCCGTGCCGACGCCGCCATCTCCCACCCGGTCGACCCGGTCCCCTTCGCCGAGTCCGCCGCCACCCTACTGCGAGCTCGCGTGGCGAGGCGTACTCCTGCGTAGGTGGTGATGCGTCCGGGGGCGCGGGGAACTGCGCGCCCAGCCACCCACGGTGCCGCACTCCGGATCTGACGGTCTGTCCCGCACGGTTCGGCCGTCTCACAGGGAAGAACAAGACCGCATCAGCGGGCCGCACCTCGCTAGGCTGGCTCCAGTCCACGTCAAGACGGAGAACTGGAGCTAGCCATGGCCCGTACCTGGCCCGACCTGTTGAGCGCACTGCTCGCCGGTGAGAACCTCACCCAGGCCGACGCCGCCTGGGCGATGGACCGGATCATGAGCGGCGAGGCCACCCCCGTCCAGGTGGCGGGCTTCGTGGTGGCGCTCCGCGCCAAGGGCGAGACGGTGGACGAGATCGCCGGCCTGGTCGACTCGATGTACGCCCACGCCGTCCAACTCACCGTCCCCGGACCGGCGGTGGACATCGTCGGCACCGGCGGCGACCGCGCCAAGACGGTCAACATCTCCACCATGTCGGCCATCGTGGCCGCCGCCGCCGGGGCCAAGGTGGTGAAGCACGGCAACCGCGCCGCCTCCTCCGCCAGCGGCGCCACCGACGTGCTGGAGCAGCTCGGCGTCAGCCCGGACGTCCCGCCGCACCGGGTGGCCGAGATCGCCGAGGAGGTCGGCCTGACCTTCTGCCCGGCCCCGGTGTTCCACCCCGCGATGCGGCACGCGGCCCCGGCCCGCCGCGACCTCGGGGTGCCGACCGCCTTCAACATCCTCGGCCCGCTGACCAACCCGGCCCGGGTGACCGCCCACGCGATCGGCTGCTTCGACACCCGCCTCGCCGGGCTGATCGCCGGGGTGCTGGCCCGCCGCGGCGCCAGCGCGCTGGTCTTCCGGGGCGACGACGGCCTGGACGAGCTGACCATCTCCACCACCTCGCACGTCTGGAGGGTGAAGGACGGTCAGGTCACCGAGACCACCTTCGACCCGCGCGAGGTCGGCATCGACCTGGTCGGCATCGAGGCGCTGCGCGGCGGCGACCCGGCCTTCAACGCCGCCGTGGTCCGCCGCCTGCTGGCGGGCGAGCGCGGCCCGGTCCGGGACGCGGTGCTGCTCAACTCGGCCGCCGCGCTGACCGCCCTGGACCTCACCGACGCCCCGCTCCCGGAGCAGCTGAAGGCCGGGATGGCGCGGGCCGCCGAGGCCATCGACTCGGGCGCCGCCGAGACCCTGCTGAAGAACTGGGCCGAGGCCACCACCCGTTCCTGAGCGTCGAGTTGAAGGCCCGGACCACGGTCCGGGCCTTCTTCGTACCCGGATGCGTCCAGATAGTGGAAGCCTGTTTGACCACTCCTCGGAAGCCGCTCTAGAGTTCACGACAGGTCATGAGCGACAGCGACAAGCCCCAGCTTGCTGTCCGGCAACCCTCCGTCCGTGGCGGGGTGCCCTGGGTGAGGACCGGGCACTGCGGCGATCCGTCCGCAGCGCAAGCGCGGACGTCGGCGGCACAGCTGCACCCCGAGGTCCCGGACCTTCAGAGGAGTGCACCCCCATGTCCGTCGCCACCTCCACCTGCGCCCCGCTCCCCGTCCTCGGCCACGACGTCCAGGTGCCGCTGGCCTCCGGCGAGAAGGTCACCTACGCCGCCCTCGACTACGCCGCGAGCTCCCCGGCCCTCCAGCGGGTCTGGGACGACGTCGCCGCCTACGCCCCGTACTACGGCTCGGTGCACCGCGGCGCCGGCTACCTCTCCCAGCTCTCCACCGACCTGTTCGAGCAGAGCCGCCGCACCGTCGAGGAGTTCCTCGACCTGCGCGAGGGCGACCAGGTCGTCTTCACCCGCGCCACCACCGACTCGCTCAACCTGCTGGCCGCCGCCGTCCCGGCCGGCACCGAGGTCTTCGCCTTCGAGACCGAGCACCACGCCTCGCTGCTGCCCTGGGCGCACAACGGCCTCAAGGTCACCTACCTGCGCGCCCCCCGCTCGCACGCCGAGGCGGTCGAGGCCTTCGACCTGGCGCTCGCTCAGAACCCCGCCGAGCACCGCCTGCTCTGCGTCACCGGTGCCTCCAACGTCACCGGCGAGCTCTGGCCGATCGCCGAACTGACCGAGGTGGCCCACCGCCACGGTGCCCGGGTCGTCCTGGACGCCGCCCAGCTGGCCCCGCACCACCGCGTCTCGGTCCGCGAGCTGGACGTCGACTGGATCGCCTTCTCCGGCCACAAGATCTACGCCCCGTTCGGCGCCGGCGTCCTGGCGGGCCGCTCCGACTGGCTGGACGCCGCCGAGCCCTACCTGGCCGGCGGCGGCGCCAGCCGCACCGTCGCCCGCGAGCTCGACGGCTCCGTCGCCGTCGAGTGGCAGACCGGCCCGGCCCGCCACGAGGCCGGCTCCCCGAACGTGATCGGCGCCTACGCCGTCGCCTCCGCCTGCCGGGCGCTCACCGAGGCCGGCTTCGACGCGCTGGAGGCCCGCGAGCAGGAGCTGATCGCCCGTCTGAAGGCCGGTCTGGCCGAGGTCCCCGAGGTCCGGGTGCTCAGCCTGTTCGGCGAGGACGCCGCCCGGGTCGGCGTGCTCTCCTTCGTGGTGCAGGGCTGGAACAGCTCGCACTTCTCCGCCGCGCTCTCCGCCGAGTACGGCATCGGCGTGCGCGACGGTCTGTTCTGTGCGCACCCGCTGGTGCGGACCCTGCTCGGCGGGGAGGAGGCGGCGCCCTCCGAGTGCGGCGCCCCCGAGCCGTCGCTGCCGGGCGAGCGCAGCCTCAACGCCATCCGGGTCTCCTTCGGCGCCGGCACCCCGGACGAGCACCTCGACCGCTTCCTGGCCGCCGTCCGGGCGCTCGTCTCCGACGGGGCGGCCTGGAACTACCGCAACGAGGGCGGCCGCTGCGTCGCCGACTCCCGTCGCAGCTGAGCGGAGCGTCCCGCAGGGGCGCGGGGAACTGCGCGCGGGGGAACGGCAGCACCTGCAACTGGCTGACGTACCCTCAGTTGCAGGTGAGCCGCCTTCCGTACCCGCGCAGTTCCTCGCGCCCCTGAGCGCTTGCCCTGCCGAGGCTCCGTACGTCAGTCGAGCCCGAGGGCGAACGCCGCTTCGAGGTCGTGCTTGGAGTAGGTGCGGAAGGCGATCTGGGTCTCGGTGTGCTGGACGCCGGGGATCTTGTTGACCTTGGCCGGGATGACGGCGGCGAGGTCGTCGTGGTGGCGGACCCGGACCATGGCGACGAGGTCGTAGCCGCCGGTCACGGAGTAGACCTCGCTGACGCCCTCGATGGCCGCGATCTCCTCGGCGATCTCGGGGATCCGGTCGACGCTGGTCCTGATGAGCACGATCGCGGTGATCACTCTGAAGCTCCTGTCCGTTGGTTCCGGGTCAGCGTAACGGCCGCCCAGGTGCCCAGGTACCCGGCGGCGAAGCCGATGACGTGGACCGCGTAGGCCACGCCGGTGCCCCCCTGGCGGACCGAGAGCCACTGGAGCAGGAACCAGAGCCCGAGCACCAGCCAGGCCGGGAACCGCAGCGGCAGGAAGAGCAGCACCGGCACCAGCGCGGTGACCCGCGCCCTCGGGTACAGCCGCAGGTAGGCGCCGAGCACTCCGGCGATCGCCCCGGAGGCCCCGACCAGGGCGCGGACCGATTCGGGCCCGCCGGTCTGCGCGAGCGCCCAGCCGTAGGTGGCGAGGTGACCCACCATCAGGTAGCCGAGCAGGAACCGGACCCGCCCGAACCGCTGCTCCACCCCCGGCCCGAAGACGAAGAGGAAGAGCAGGTTGCCCAGCAGGTGCGCCCACCCGGCGTGCACGAACAGACCGGTCAGCGGCGAGAGCAGCACCAGCTTGTGCGGCGAGGGCACCGGCGGCGGGCAGTCCGCCGACGCGGGCGGCAGCTGCCGGAGCCGGTCCTGCGTCAGCGGACGGTTCGCCAGCAGCTCGGCGGGGACGGCCCCCCAGCGCTGTTCGTAGCGCTGCTCGGCGCAGACCCGGGCCGGGCCGGTGCCGTAGCGGGGGTTGAGGCCGGCGCTGGGGGAGACCAGCAGGACCAGCAGGCTCAGGCCGATCAGCGTCCAGGTGACCACGGGGACCCGTTCCGGCGGGCGGAGGTCGCGGGTGCCGGGCGGGTCCAGGACGGGGGTGGCCATGGGTGCAGGCATTCCTCCGGGGCCGGTCCGGCACACCCGGGCCTGCTGCATGTGGGGGACCCGCCGGGCGGGCCGTAATCCGTCGGACCGGATCGCGGACGCCCGGTCCGCGGGCACCCGGCCAGGCAATAGGCTTGGCCTCCCGGACCCTGGGTGACCGCCGATCGCGCGGCACCAACGAGAGGACTTGGCACATGACCATCGCACTCCCCACCGCCGAGACCCGCTGGCGTTGCACGCTCTGCGGCAACCTCACCCGCTTCGACGTGACCCGCTCCGCCCGGACGGTGGAGTTCCTCCACTTCGACCTGGCCGGTGAGTCCAAGGTGGAGGAGACCGAGGTGCTCGCCGAGACCGTCGAGTCGGTCCGCTGCCGCTGGTGCAACGCGGTCGACCAGGTCGAGCTGGTGGCCCGTCCGGGGGCGGAGGACGCCGCCGCGGAGCAGCAGGACTCCTGAGATCGCGGGTGCCCCGGCCCGCCCGGCGTGTGGCGCGTGTCGGGCCGGGGCACGGTACCCGCGACAATTGCAGAGAGCGGTGTGTTTGAGGGCAGCGGCAACCGGCCGTGCGGACCCCGCGCAGCAGGATCGGAGCCGAGGACGTGGTGGACGCAGCCAGGGGGACAGCTGAACCGCAGGGGCAGCGACCCCCGGCGGGGCCGGCCCCTGCGGCCGCCGCGTCCGAGGACCCCGCCACCGAGGACCCCGCCACCGAGGACCCCACCACCGCGGGCCCCACCGTCGAGGGCCCCGTACCGCAGGACGCCGAGCAGCCCCACGGTGAGCAGTTGGGCCGTCCGCTCCCGGAGGGCGTCCGCCACCGCGTGGTGGGCATCGCCGCCGACGCCCTCGGCGGCCTCCCCGCCGGTGAACTCCCGGCCTCGCTGCGGCAGTACGCCAAGTTCACCCCCGCCCGCCGGGCCAAGTACGCGGCCACCGCGCTGGCCGCCGCGCTGGAGGCGGACCCGGCCTTCCGGCAGCGGATAGCCGAACGCCTGCGGCTGGGTCAGCCCGATCTGGTGAAGGCGTTGGAGTCGGGCAGCGTGCCGGGCGCGGCCGATCCGATGGACGTGGCCGCCGCCGCCTACCTGGTCCGCCCGGCGGGCTGGGCCGCGCTGGTGGCGGAGGCCGGGGAGCAGGCCGAGCGGGCCGGCGCCGAGGGGGCGGCGGCCGAGGCCGAGCGGCTGGTGGAGAAGCTCCAGGAGGAGCTGGCGGAGGCCAGGGCCCACGCCCGGGCCGACCTCGACCGGCAGCGCGCCGAGGGCGAGGGGGTGCGGCGCGAGGCGGAGTCGCTGCGCAAGAAGGTGCGGAGCCTGGAGAGCGACACCCGGCGGGCGCAGGCCGAGGCCCGCAAGGCGCAGGCCGAGTTGGCGGAGGCCAGGGCCGCCGCGTCCGCCGAACTGAGCGCCGCCGAGGCGGAGTCCCGGCGGCTGCGGCACCGGATCACCGAGCTGGAGGGCGCGCTGGAGACCGGCCGCCGTTCGGTCCGGGAGGGCCGCAGCGTCGAGGACATGCGGCTGCGGCTGCTGCTGGACACGGTGCTGCAGTCGGCCCAGGGCCTCCAGCGGGAGCTGGCGCTGCCGGTGACGCAGCTCCATCCCGCCGATCTGGTGGACGCGGTGGTACCGGGCTCGGCCTCGCCGCACGACGTGGCCCGGCGGGCGCTGGCCGAGGACGATCCGGCGCTGCTGGACCAGTTGCTGGCGATCCCTCAGGTGCACCTGGTGGTGGACGGCTACAACGTGACGAAGACCGGGTACCCGACGCTGCCGCTGGAGCAGCAGCGGATGCGGCTGTTGGGCGGGCTGGCGATGCTGGCCCAGCGCACCCAGGCCGAGGTGACCTGCGTGTTCGACGGTCAGGACCTGGACGCTCCGGTCATCATGGCGCCGCCGCGCGGCGTGCGGGTGCGGTTCAGCCGGACCGGCGAGACGGCGGACGAGCTGATCCGCCGGCTGGTGCGGGCCGAGCCGCAGGGGCGGCCGGTGGTGGTGGTCTCCACCGACAAGGAGGTGGCGGACGGCGTGAAGAAGGCGGGTGCGCGCCCGGTCTCCTCGATGCTGCTGCTCCGGCGGCTGTCCAGGCCGTGAACTCTTCTGATGTCCGGTCAGGGGAGCGTGGCGCGTTTGTGTCCGTCTCGTGAAAGCCGCTGTGCGTAGGGAAGTTCGTCCCGGTAGGGGAGTGGCGCGACGGCTCCTGACTCACTAGGGTCAGGCGTCAAACCTATTTTCTGGACTATCGCTCGAACGGGTGGGCGTCCAGGAGTGCTGAAGGAGTTCGTCACCTTGGCTTCCCACCGCCGTCCCAAGCAGCCGAGCCGCGCACGGGTCATCGTGCTCACCGCCGCCGCTGCGACCGCGGTCGCCGTCTCCGCCCAGTCCGGTGCCTACGCGGCCCCCGCGAAGCCGACCAAGGACGAGGTCAAGGCCCAGGTCGACAAGCTCTACGAAGAGGGCGAGCAGGCCGCCGAGCGCTACAACGGCGCCAAGGAGCGGGCCGACCAGCTGCGCAAGCAGGCCGACCAGCTGCAGGACCAGGTGGCCCGCGGCCAGGAGCAGATGACGCAGCTCCAGACCGGCCTGGCCGCCGTGGCGGCGGACGAGTACCGCAACGGCGGGGTCGACCCGTCGGTGGCGCTGATGCTCGCCTCCGACCCGGACGGCTACCTGAGCAAGGCCTCCAGCGCCGACCAGGTCAACCAGACCCAGGCGCAGACCCTGCGCTCGCTCCAGGACCAGCAGCGCCGGCTGGACCAGCAGAAGGCCGAGGCCGCCTCGGTGCTGGCCGAGCTGGACCGCAACACCAAGGCCCTGAACGACTCCAAGAACGAGGTCCAGCGCAAGCTGCAGGAGGCCAAGAACCTCCTCAACCAGCTGAGCGCCGCCGACCGCGCCGCCATCACCAGCGGCGACCGCTCCTCCCGCGGTGCCACCCGGATCGACCCGAGCACCCTGCCGCCGGCCGCCGGCTACGCGGGCGTCGCGATGAACGCCGCGCTCAGCAAGCAGGGCCGCGCGTACGTCTGGGGCGCCACCGGCCCGAACAACTTCGACTGCTCCGGCCTGATGGTCTGGGCCTACGCGCAGGCCGGCGTCTCGCTGCCGCGCACCTCGCAGTCGCAGGCCAGCGTCGGCACCAACGTGGGCAACGACGTGGCCAACGCCCAGCCGGGCGACCTGATCATCTATCACAGCGACGCGCACCACGTCGGCATGTACATCGGCAACGGCATGATGGTGCACGCGCCGCGCACCGGTGACGTGGTCAAGGTGGCCCCCGCCAACGTGATGCCGATCAAGACCATCCGCCGCGTCTGACGGCCGGTCAGCCGAGCACGGCATAACGGACATCTGGTGTGAGCCGGGGCAACTGACGCCCCGTGACACGCCCGGGCCCGCCGGAATCCCGCTGTGATGTGGGACACCTCCGGCGGGCCCTCCGTCGTCTCCGGAGGGCGAAATCTCAGCTCACCGTGCATTCGTGATCACGGTCGGTCGCAATCACAAATGCACTTGGACTTTCTTCCGTCTTTTTTCTTACAAGGATTTGAACCGATCACGGTTGGGTTACTAGGGTCATTGTCGAACCACCGCACTGTCGATCGTCCAGCCTGGGCGGCGGCGGTGGTTACCGCCGAGTTCGAGACGCAGCGGGGCAGGGAGAGTTGACTGCCCGACAGGGGACCCCCGAGGGGGTGGCTGCCGATCGGAGCCGGGGAACCACGTTCCTCGGGGTGAATCGGCGTCAGGCCGGCCGGTCCGTCGCGAGACGGTGCGGGGGTGAGACGTCGTAGGGCTACCTTCCAGCCCGAACCCGTCAGCTCACCCGGTAGGCGGACGTAGGAAGAAGGAGCCCGCCTTCGTGGCGTCCCATCGTCGTCCCAAGCCTGCCAGTCGTACCCGCGTCTCGATCATGACGGCCGCCGCTGCCGCCGCCGTGGTCCTCTCCAGCCAGACCGGAGCGCACGCCGACCCGCAGCCCTCCAAGGACGAGGTCAAGAGCCAGATCGACCAGCTCAACGAGCAGGCCGAGGTCACGACCGAGCAGTTCAACGCGAACACCGAGAAGCAGCAGGCCCTGCAGACCCAGGTCGGCCACCTCCAGGACGAGGTGGCGCGCGGTCAGGAGCAGGTGAACGCCCTCCAGGCCAGCCTCGGTGAGATCGCCGCCGAGCAGTACCGCAGCGGTGGGATATCCCCGACCGTCCAGCTGATGCTCTCCAGCAGCCCGGACGCCTTCCTCGGCCAGGCCGGTGCGATCAACCAGGTCGGCGTCTCGCAGGCCGACGCGCTGAAGCAGCTGAAGACCGAGCAGGACAAGCTCGACCAGCAGAAGGCCGAGACCCAGGGCAAGCTGGCCGACCTGGAGAAGACCAGCCAGCAGCTGAAGGCCCAGAAGGAGGACGTCCAGGGCAAGTTGGCGAAGGCCCAGGCCCTGTACGACTCGCTGGACGCGGCCGAGAAGCAGAAGATCCGCGAGGCCGAGCAGAAGGCCGCCGCCGAGGCGAGCGCCAAGGCCGCCGCGGCGAAGTCCGCGGCCAAGCCGCAGTCCTCCGGCGGTGACGAGCGCGCCTCCCGTTCGGAGAGCCGCACCGACCTGAGCTCCCTCCCGGCCGGCTCCTTCGCCGCGACCGTGGTCGCCGCCGCCGAGGCGCAGATCGGCAAGCCCTACGGCTGGGGCGACACCGGCCCGGACTCCTTCGACTGCTCCGGCCTGATGGTCTGGTCGTTCAAGAAGGCCGGGATCTCGCTGCCGCGCACCTCGCAGTCGCAGGCCGGCGCCGGCACCAACATCGGCACCAACATCGCCGACGCCAAGCCCGGCGACCTGATCATCTACTACGGCGACCGGCACCACGTCGGCCTGTACGTCGGCGGCGGCCAGATCGTGCACGCCCCGCGCACCGGCACCCTGGTCCGGCACGAGTCCGCCACGGTGATGCCGATCAACGCGATCGTCCGGGTCTGACCCACCCGAACGTCCTACAGCCCGCAGGCCCGGCCCCGTGCCGGGCCTGCGGCGTTTCCCGACGGTGGATCAGCTGTCCGATTAGTGGTCAAATATTCGTCCCTGTAGGGGTTTGGACTAGATCGCCGCGACTCGCTAACGTCTGCCCCCGGACCTCCGTCAGGACGCCCGCCCACCTGGTCGGCGGCGGTGGCCCGGCCGCACAGGAGCCGCCGCCGTGTCTCGTTCCCCCCTGCCGGCCGCCCGCCGGCTGACCCGCGCGCTGGTGCTCACCGCCGCCGCCACCACGGTGCTCGGCGTGGCGGCGGCCGGGGGCGCGGCCGCCGCGCCCGGCGCCCCGGCCGAGCCGACCTCGCGCAAGGACGTCAAGGCCCAGGTCGACCAGATCTACGAGGAGGCCGAGCAGGCCTCCGAGCGCGCCAACGCCGCCCAGGAGCAGCAGCGCGTCCTGCAGGCCGAGACCGGCACCCTCCAGGACCAGGTGGCCGCCGCCCAGGAGGAGCTCAACCGGCTGCGCTCCGACCTCGGTTCGGTGGCCGCCGCCCAGTACCGGGCGGGCGGCATCGACCCGGCCGTGCAGCTGATGCTGGACTCCGACCCGGCCGGCTACCTCTACCGGGCCCGCACCCTGGACCAGGTCAGCGAACGGCAGAACGACACCTTGCGCCAGGTGATCGACCGTCAGCGCCGGCTGGACCAGCGCCGCGCCGAGACCTCGGCCAAGCTGGCCGAGCTGGAGTCGGTGCGGCGCACCCTGGCGGAGAGCAAGCAGGAGATCCGCCAGCGCCTGGCCAAGGCGCAGCGGCTGCTGAACGGTCTGGGCGCCACCGAGCGGGCCCGGCTCCAGGCGGACGACGCCCGGGACGCCGAGCGCCGCGCGGCCCGCGGCGGGGAGCGGGTGGACCTCGGCAACCTCCCGGCCGCCTCCGGCCGGGCCGCCGCCGCGCTGGCCGCCGCCGCCAGCAAGATCGGCTCGCCCTACGTGTACGGTTCCACCGGCCCCCGCACCTTCGACTGCTCGGGTCTGATGTACTGGAGCTGGCGGCAGGCCGGAGTGACCCTGCCGCGGACCTCGCAGCAGCAAGCCAACGCGGGCCAGCGGATCAGTCTGGCCGACGCCCGCCCGGGAGACCTGGTGATCTTCTACAGGGACATGCACCACGTCGGCATGTACGCCGGCGGCGGTGTCGTGGTGCACGCGCCCTACCCCGGCGCCCGGGTGCGCTACGAGAGCGTCAACGCGATGCCCGTCACCGGAGTCGTCCGGGTATGACAGCAGCCGGTGGCCGGAGTGCGTCCGGCTCCGCCCCGCCGCTCTCCCGCCGGGCCGCGCTGCTGCTCGCGGCCGCCGGGCTGGTGCAGCTCTCCCCGCCCCGCGGCCGGTCGGCCGCCCCGGTGTTCTCCGGGCCGACGGCGGCGGCCACCGTGCCCGCCGTCCGGCCCGAGCTGGAGGCGCTGCTGGCCGACCGCGCCCGCGCGCTGCTGCGGCACGACGCGGCCGCTCTGCCCGCGGGGGAGGCCGGGCAGGCCGCGCTGCGCCGGCTGGCCGATCTTCCGCTGGCCGAACTCTCGTACCGCATCACCGAGTTCACGGAGCCGGCGGGCACCGGCGTGACCCTCACGGCCGAGCTCGGCTGGCGGGTCGCGGAGTACGACGAGTACCCGGCGGTGCTGCGGCGCCGGCTCTCCTTCGAACGGGGCACCGGAGGCTGGCGGCTGACGCAGGAGCAGCCCGAGGGCCCCGCCGCCCCCTGGGACCTCGGCCCGGTCTCGGTGGCGCCGGGCCGGCACTGCCTGGTGTTCGGCCAGGCCGCCCCGGCCGAGCTGGCCCGGACGGCGGCCGCCGCCGACCAGGCGGTGCCGCTGGTCGGTGAGGTCTGGGGCGCGGGCTGGCCCGGGAAGCTGCTGATCGGCCACCCGGCCACCGCCGAGCAGTTCGACCGGCTGCTCGGCACCCCCGCCGGGCAGTACGCCGGGATAGCCGCCGTCACCACCGCCGCGGCCGGGGCCCCGGTGCGCACCCCGGCCGACCGGATCCTGATCAACCCGCAGGCCTACGCGGGCCTGAGCGACCTGGGCCGCCGGGTGGTCACCGCGCACGAGATCACCCACGTGGCCACCCGCGCCGACACCAAGCCGTGGACCCCGCTCTGGCTCTCCGAGGGCGTGGCCGACCACACCGGCTACCGGGGCACCGACCGCACCCCGCAGCAGATCGCCCCCGAACTGGCGAAGGCCGCCGCGGCCCGGGGCTTCTCCCCGAAGCTGCCCGCCGACGCCGACTTCACGGCCGGGGCCACCGGGATCGCGCTGGCCTACGAACTGGCCTGGTCCGCCTGCGACCTGATGGTCCGCCGCTTCGGCGAGCGCCGGCTGGTCGCCCTCTACCGCGCGAACGCCGCGGCGGGCCCGGCCACCACCCGCGAGGAGTGGCTGGACGGCCTGCTGCGCACCACCCTCGGCCTCGGCCTGGACGAGTTCACCCGCCTGTGGGCCGACGACCTGCACCAGCGCTTCGCGCACTGACACGCCCCGAGCCGAAGGGCGCCCCGAGCCGCGCCCGGAGGCGAGCGGGCGAGTACCAGTCAGCGCGGGACGGCGGGCTTGTCGACGTCGTCCAGCAGGTCCTGCTCGTAGGCGATGCCGGGCCGCACCGGGTAGCCGGCGGGGGCGGCCGGCTCCAGGGCGCGCGGCGGCAGCACCAGGGTCCTGGTCTGCCCCGGGACCTTGGTGGAGAGCCAGAGGCGACGGCAGGAGAGCACCGCGGCGGCCAGCAGCGTCAGGTTCCGCGCCGTCAGGACGGCCACGCCCCAGGGCTCGCTGGCGACGACCTGGCCGAACAGGATCGGGAACTCCAGCATGGTCAGCAGCGTGGTGACCAGGACCAGCACCGCCACCGGCCGCTGGCTGGTGCCGCGCACGGTCAGGCAGACGGCCGCGACGCCGACGATCCAGACCATGTACTGCGGGCTGATCACCCGGCTGGTCACGGTGAAGACCAGCAGCGCCGCGAGCGCCGCGTCGTAGGTGGTGGCCGAGGTCCAGCGGCGGGCCCGCAGCCGCCAGAACAGCAGCCAGCCGAAGCCGCCGACCGAGGCGGCCAGCGCCAGCTTGGTGATCACCGGCACCCACGGCCCGAGCATCTCCACCGAGCCGTAGTTCATCTTCACCTCGCCCTGCCAGCCGCCGAAGATCCGGGCGTAGTGCAGCGGCAGCGCGCCGAGCGACTCCACCTCGATGCCCCGGTCGCGCTGGAACTTGAGGAACTCGAAGGCACCGTTCATCCCCGCCGTGAGCAGGAAGCCGAGCGCGCTGAACGAGGCGATCGCCGCCGTCCAGGAGCGCCGGGTGCGGCGGCCCTTCGGGGTGCCGAGCAGGGCCAGCACCGGCCAGACCTTCACCAGCCCGCCGAGGCCGAGCAGCGCCCCGCCCAGGCCCGGGCGGCGCAGCAGCACCAGCAGCCCGGCCACCGCCAGGGCGGTCACCAGGATGTCGTAGCGGCAGTAGACCGTCGGCCCCAGCAGCGGAACCCCGGCCACCCAGACCCAGGCTCCGGAGAAGCTCCGGCCGCGCCTGGTCCCGGCCCGCGTCAGCAGCACCATGGTGACGGCGTCGAAGACCGCGCAGAGCACCCAGAAGGACACCAGGTAGGACCAGGGCAGCAGCCCCGGCAGCAGGATCACCAGGGCGGCGCCGGGCGGGTACTGCCAGGTGACGTCGTCCAGCGGGAAGGTGCCGGTCTGCAGCACCTGGTACCAGCCGTGGTAGATCACCGACACGTCGGCGGTGACGTCGGTGGCGGCGATCCGGAGCACTCCGGTCACGATCAGGACGAGCAGCGTCCGGGTGGCCAGCCAGCCGCCGGCCAGCGCCCACAGCGCACCTCCGGCCGGCCTCGGCGAACCGTTCGCGGGTACGGGGGCGCGCTCGACCGCGCTCAGACCGGTGCTCCCGGCCGGGACCAACTCCACCGCACTCCCTCGTCCACGCGTGCGCGCACCGCGCCCGTCCACCCCGGCCCCCGTCCGCCCTCCCGGCCTGCGGCCTTCTCGCCGGGCGCAGACTCCGTCAGGTCCGATCGGCCAACGGATGCGCGGCCGGTCGCGTTCCCGGCGCACCGGGGTGTTGACCTATCGTACGGACCACCGACCGGTACACCGAGCACCCCCCGACCGAGCGAGCCGTGACATGCAGAAGACCCTGATCGTCACCAACGACTTCCCGCCCCGCCCGGGCGGGATCCAGGCGTTCGTGCACAACATGGCCGTCCGGCAGCCCCCGGGCAGCGTGGTGGTCTACGCGTCGACCTGGCGGGACGGCACCGAGGTGGCCCGGTTCGACGCCGAGCAGCCGTTCCCGGTGATCCGGGACCGGACGAGGATGATGGTGCCGACGCCCCGGGTCACCCGGCGGGCCGCCGAGATCCTGCGGGCCGAGGGCTGCGACTCGGTCTGGTTCGGCGCGGCCGCCCCGCTCGGCCTGATGGCCCCCCGGCTGCGTCGGGCCGGGGCCGGACGGCTGCTCGGCATGACGCACGGTCACGAGGCCGCCTGGGCCCAGCTGCCCGCCTCCCGGCAGCTGCTGCGCCGGATCGGCGAGGGCACCGACGTGCTCACCTACCTCGGCGAGTACACCCGCTCCCGGATCGCCTCGGCGGTCGGCCCGGCCGCCGCCGCCCGGATGGTGCAGCTGCCGCCCGGCGTGGACGAGGGGACCTTCCGGCCGGACTCCGGCGGCGACGCCGTCCGGGCCGCGCTCGGCCTGACGGACCGTCCGGTGGTGGTCTGCGTCTCCCGGCTGGTGCCGCGCAAGGGGCAGGACACGTTGATCGCCGCACTGCCGCAGATCCTGCGCGACGTGCCGGACGCGGTGCTGCTGATCGTCGGCGACGGCCCGTACCGGGGCGAGCTGGAGAAGCTCGCCGAGCGCACCGGGGTCGCGGCCTCCGTCCGCTTCACCGGCGCCGTGCCGTGGTCCGAACTGCCCGCGCACTACGGGGCCGGGGACGTCTTCGCGATGCCCTGCCGCACCCGGCGCGGCGGGCTGGACGTGGAGGGCCTGGGCATCGTCTACCTGGAGGCCAGCGCCACCGGTCTGCCGGTGGTCGCGGGGGACTCCGGCGGGGCCCCGGACGCGGTGCTGGAGGGCGAGACCGGCTACGTGGTGCCCGGCGGCTCCCCGGCGGCGGCCGCCGAACGGATCGTCAGGCTGCTGAAGGACCCTCAGCTGCGCGCCACCATGGGCGAGGCCGGCCGCCGCTGGGTCGAGCGCTCCTGGCGCTGGGACCTGCTGGCCGGCCGGCTCACCTCGCTGCTCGCGCAGCAGTAGCGCTGCTGTGCAGCGCCCCGACAGGGGCGCGAGGAACTGCGCGCTGGGGAACGGCAGTACGTGCAACTGGCTGACGTGCCCCGATCTCACACCGGGCCGCCTTCCGGTTCGCGCAGTTCCTCGCGCCCCTGGCGGGGTGTCAGCGCCGGTAGAGGCCCTCGACCTCGTCGGCGAAGTCCTTCATGACCACGTTCCGCTTGAGCTTCAGCGAGGGCGTCAGGTGGCCGGTCTCCTCGGAGAAGACGGTGTCGAGGATGCGGAACTTCTTGACCGCCTCGGCCTGGGAGACGGCCTGGTTGCCGTCGTCCACGGCGGACTGGATGGTGGCCAGCAGGTCGGCGTCGTCCCGCAGTTCGGCCACGGTGGCGCCGACCGGCTTGCCGTGGGCCTCCTTCCAGCGCGGGAAGAAGTCCTCGTCGATGGTGACCAGGCAGGCGATGAACGGCTTGCGGTCGCCGACCACCATGACCTCGCCGACCAGGGCGTGCGCCCGGATCCGGTCCTCGATCACGGCCGGGGCGACGTTCTTGCCGCCCGCGGTGACCAGGATCTCCTTCTTCCGTCCGGTGATGGTCAGGTAGCCGTCGGCGTCCAGGGTGCCCAGGTCGCCGGTGGCGAACCAGCCGTCGCGCAGCGCCTCGGCGGTGGCCTCGGGGTTGTTCCAGTAGCCGGTGAAGACCTGAGGACCCTTCAGCAGTACCTCGCCGTCCTCGGCGATCCGGGCCGAGGAGCCGGGCAGGGGCTGGCCGACGGTGCCGATCTTCGGCTTGTCGTGCGGGTTGAAGGAGGTGGCGGCGCAGGTCTCGGTGAGGCCGTAGCCCTCCAGGACGGTGAAGCCGACGCCCCGGTAGAAGTGGCCCAGGCGCTCGCCCAGCGGGGCGCCGCCGGAGATGGCGTGGGTGGCCCGGCCGCCGAGCGCGGCCCGCAGCTTGCGGTAGACCAGCCGGTCGAAGACCGCGTGCTTGACCTTGAGGCCCAGCGAGGCGCCGCCGTGGTCCAGCGCGCGGCTGTAGGCGATGGCGGTGTCGGCGGCCTTGTCGAAGATCTTGCCCTTGCCGTCGGCCTGCGCCTTGGCCCGGGCGGTGTTGTAGACCTTCTCGAACACCCGGGGCACGCCGAGGATCAACGTCGGCCGGAAGGAGGCCAGTTCGGCGGTGACGTCCTTGATGTCGGAGACGTGGCCGAGCTTGATCGGGGCGATCGCGGCGGCGATCTCGGCGATCCGGCCGAGCACGTGGGCCAGCGGCAGGAAGAGCAGCACCGAGGCCTCGCCGGTGCGGAACAGCGGCTCCATCCGGGCCGTCACGTTGCCGAGCTCGGCCAGGAAGTTGCCGTGGGTGAGCTGACAGCCCTTCGGGCGGCCGGTGGTGCCCGAGGTGTAGACGATGGTGGCGATGGTGTCGGCGGTGGCGATCGAGCGGCGCTCGGTCACGGTGGTGTCGGCGACCCCCTTGCCCGCCTCGGCCAGCGCGGCCAGCGCGCCGTCCTCGATCTGCCAGGTGTGCTTCAGCTCCGGCAGCCGCTCGCGCAGCCCCTCCACCAGCGCCGCGTGCGCAGCGGTCTCGGTCACCACGGCGACCGCGCCGGAGTCACCCAGGATCCAGGCCACCTGCTCGGCGGAGGAGGTCTCGTACACCGGCACGGTGATGGCGCCCGCGCACCAGATCGCGAAGTCCAGCACGGTCCACTCGTAGCGGGTGCGCGACATCACGCCGACCCGGTCGCCCGGCGCGACGCCGGCGGCGATCAGGCCCTTGGCGGCGGAGTGCACCTCGGCCAGGAACTGAGTGGCGGTCAGGTCGGTCCACTGCCCGTCCAGCTTGCGGCTGACGACCGCGACGCCCGGGTGCCGCTCCGCGTTCTGGTGGACCAGGTCGGAGAGGTTGCCCCCGCTGGGTACCTGGTAGCGGGCCGGATTGCTGAACTCGAGCAAGGCTGCTCCTCGTCTGCGACGCTGCGGGACGGCAGGACGTTACTGCCCGGTAGGACGAATGGCCAGACTTGTTCGCCGAGGTGTTCGAAGCGTCACATCGTCCGGGTACTCCGTTTCTGCCCGACTCGCACCTTACGACAGCGTAGGGATACCCGCCGGTAGCCCCTGGTCCCTTGACCTGCGGCGACGCCCCGGCGGCCGGTGGGCTCCCGGTGGCGCGATAGCCTTCCCTGGGCGCACACCTGAATGAGGACAGCGGAGGCCGTGCCATGGCGGAACACACCAGGTCGAGCATCACCATCGACGCGAGCCCGGCCGAGGTCATGGCCGTGATCGCCGACTTCGCCGCGTACCCCGCCTGGACCGGTGAGGTCAAGGAGGTGGAGGTGCTCTCCACCGTCGAGGACGGCCGCGCCGCCGAGGTCCGCCTGGTGCTGGACGCCGGCGCGATCCGCGACGAGCACGTGCTCGCCTACACCTGGGACGGCGACCGCGAGGTCAGCTGGACGCTGGTCAAGAGCCAGATGCTCCGCTCCCTGGACGGCTCCTACACCCTGGCCCCGGCCGGGAAGGGCACCGCCGTCACCTACCAGCTCGCGGTGGACGTCAAGATCCCGATGCTCGGCATGATCAAGCGCAAGGCCGAGAAGGTCATCATCGACCGCGCCCTCGCCGGCCTCAAGAAGCGCGTCGAAGGCTGACGCCGCCTGCCGCCCGCAGGGCGGCCAGGGGCGCGGGGAACTGCGCGAGTCCGGAAGGCGGCCCAGAGCGAGATCGGGGCACGAGAGCCAGTTGCAGCGCGTGCCGTTCCCCTGCGCGCAGTTCCTCGCGCCCCCGGTGCAGCCACCTTCGCCCGACCCCGGTGCAAGAGAGGACCCCGATGCGGACGATCCTGGTCAGTGGTGACGGCGCCGAGCTGGTGGCCGCCGCGACCGCGCTGCACCACGCCGGCCGCGGGCGGCGGACCCACCTGCTGGCGGCGGACGACCCGCACCGGGCGATGGACGCCCTGCTCGGGGTGCGCCTCACCGCCGAACCCGCCCGCTACGCCGACGCCCTGACGGTCGCCCGGACCGATCCGCAGGCCGCCTTCCGGGACGCGGTGCACGGGATCCAGGACGCGCTCGGCCCGGCCCTGGACCTGCTCGGCGCGACCCCGCTCGACCGGGAGGAGCTCACCGCCCTCCCCGGCACCGCCCAGCTCGCCCTGCTCGGGGCGCTGCGCCGCGCCGAGGCCGCCGTCCTGGTGGTGGCCGCGCCCCGCCCCGCCGAACTGATCGCCGCCCTCGCCCTGCCGGAGCAGCTGGACCGCCACCTGGCCCGGCTGCTGCCGGAGCAGCGCCAGGCCGCCCGGGCGCTGCGCCCGCTGCTGGCCGCCGTCGCCGGGGTGCCGATGCCCGCCGACTGGCTGTTCGAGGCCCGCGGCCGGGCCGCCGCCGCCCTGGCCGGGGCCCGCGCCGTGATCGAGGCCCCGACCACCACCGTCCGCCTGGTGGTGGACGCGGCCGCGCCCCGCCCGCAGGAGCTGCGCCGGGCCCGGGCCGGCCTGGCCCTGCACCGGCTGCGGCTGGACGCGGTGGTCGCCCACCGTGCGCTGCCCGCCGCCGCGCTCGGCTCCGCCGACCCCTGGCTGGCCGACCGGGCCGCCCGTGAGCATGACGAACTGGCCGCGTTGGCGGAGGAGTTGGACGTCCCCCTGCTGATCAGCCGTCAGCCCGAGCCCACCCTGGAGTCGGTGGCCGCCCGGCTCTACGAGGGTGCGGCCCCCGCCGTGGCCGAGCACCCGTGGTGGGTGGAGGACCGGCTGGCCGAGGACGGTCTGCTGGTCTGGCACCTGACGCTTCCCGGCGCCGACCGGACGGAGCTCGACCTGGTCCGGCGGGGCGACGAGCTGGTGCTGGGCCTCGGCGACCACCGCCGGATCCTGGAGCTGCCCTCGGCGCTGCGCCGCTGCACCGTCAGCGGTGCCGCGCTCACCGACGGGGTGCTCTCCGTCCGCTTCGCCCCGGACCACGATCTCTGGCCGCGCGGGTAGTGTCGGCCGCCAACCATCACTGAGGGAGGGCCCGATGGCCGAGGAGCAGCAGGACAGCGACCTGGTGGAGGAGGTCCGGAAGATCGCCGCCGCCGTGGGGGAGAAGGCCCAGGAGACGGTGGGCCGCTGGCGCGAGCAGAACCCCGAGGTCTACGGCCACCTGGCCGCCGCCGGGGGTGAACTGCTGGCCGCGTACCGGGCGGCGGTGAGCGGCCACGAGCGCCGCTGGTCGGCACCCGGACGCGCCGAGGCCGAGCACATCGACCTCGACGGAGCGTCGGACAAGTAGTGAACCAACCAATCCTGGCCGGTGAAGCCGCGGCTCCGTAACGTCACCGGATGGGGCAAAACGTACGACTCCTGAATGCTCATCGCCACGTGAGTGGGAATTGTCTTCGAATAATGTATGAATCACTGTGTACGGGAGCCCCCTTCTGCGGGTACCGTTCCGCTCAGCGGGAACGAGTGAATAGCTGAGGGAGACATGGCTCTGACCATCGGCGTCGATGTCGGCGGCACGAAGATCGCGGCCGGCGTGGTCGACGAGAACGGCGAGATCCTCGCCCGGACCAGGGTCCCCACCCCGGCCGACCCCCAGTGGGCGGTGGACGCCATCGCCCAGGCGGTGCGCGAGCTCAAGGAGCAGTACCCGGACGTGGCCGGCGTGGGCGTCGGCGCCCCCGGCTTCGTCGACCGCGAGCGCGCCACGGTGATCTTCGCGCCCAACATCGACTGGGAGAACGAGCCGCTCAAGACCCGGGTCGAGGAGCTCACCGGCCTCGAGACCGTGGTGGAGAACGACGCCAACTGCGCGGCCTGGGCCGAGTTCCGTTTCGGGGCTGCGGCCGAGCACTCCGACATGGTGCTGATCACCGTCGGCACCGGCATCGGCGGCGGCATCGTCCTCGACGGCCGGCTGCACCGCGGCCGCTTCGGCGTGGCCGGCGAGATCGGCCACCTCAACATGGTCCCGGACGGCCTGCTCTGCGGCTGCGGCGGCCACGGCTGCTGGGAGCAGTACGGCTCCGGCCGCGCGCTGCGCCGCTACGGCCGGGAGAAGGCCGCCGCCGACGCGGTGGCCGGCCGCCGGATGCTGGAGCTCAACGACGGCGTCGCCGAGACCATCCGCGGCATCCACATCACCGAGGCCGCGGCCGAGGGCGACCCGCTCGCCCTGGAGTGCTACGCCGAGCTGGCCGACTGGCTGGGCCGCGGCATGGCCGACCTGGCCGCCCTCTTCGACCCGGCCGTCTTCGTGCTCGGCGGCGGCGTCTCCGACTCCGGCGACCTGCTGCTCGACCCGGTCGCCAAGGCCTTCCAGCAGTACCTGACGGGCGGCGTCCACCGCCCCCGCGCCGAGGTGGCGCTCGCCTCCATGGGCTCCGCCGCGGGCATCGTCGGCGCCGCCGACCTGGCCCGCACCTGAGCGTCCCCGACGCACCGTCAAGGCCGGGACCCCGCAAGGGATCCCGGCCTTCGTCGTACCGCCTAGACTCCTTCCCGTAGTCCATCGGGGGAGGACCGTCATGACCCGCACCACCGCCGCCGTCGCGGCCGCCGGCCTGCTGCTCACCGTCTGTACCGCCTGCACCGCCGAACCGCCGCGGAGCACGCCGGGCGGCGGATCGGCCCCGGCCCGGATGCCGGCCGAGGGGCGGGACGTGGCGGCGGAGTTCACCGCGCACGTCGAGCGGTACGGCACGCCGGAGCAGCGCGGTGCCGTGCTCGGGCACATCACCCGGGCCACCCGGGACGTGCCGCAGGACGGGCACACCAACAGCTACCTCGCCACCGACTGGGAGGATTCCCAGCCCTCCCGCACCGAACTGATCATCCGTTCGTACCTGTCCTGGACCGGCGGGAGCGAGCGCGGTGCCATGCTGGTGCTCTACCGGAAGGACGGCGCGGTGATGGCCGCCGCCGACCTCCCGTCCTGGCAGGGCAGGTGAGGGACGGGTGAGCCGCCGGGCGGGCCATAGACTCCTCGGATGGACACCACCCCGCCCGACCGGTTGACCGGCACCCTGCTCGACGGCCGGTACCGGATCGAGCAGCGGATCGCGGTCGGCGGGATGGCCACCGTCTACCGGGCCACCGACACCCGGCTGGACCGGACGGTGGCGGTCAAGGTGATGCACCCCTCGCTGGCCGCGGACGCCGAGTTCACCGGCCGGTTCATCCGCGAGGCCAAGGCCGTCGCCCGGCTCGCCCACCCCAACGTGGTGAACGTCTTCGACCAGGGGGCCGACGGCGCCGCGGTCTTCCTGGCCATGGAGTACGTCCCCGGCCGCACCCTGCGGGACCTGCTCCGCGACCGCGGCGCGCTCAGCGTGCGGGCCGCCCTCGACGTGCTGGAGCCGGTGCTCGCCGCCCTCGGCGCCGCCCACCGGGCCGGGCTGGTGCACCGGGACGTCAAGCCGGAGAACGTGCTGATCACCGACGGCGGCCTGGTCAAGGTCGCCGACTTCGGCCTGGTCCGGCTGCTCACCGGCTCCGACGGGGTCACCGAGACCACCAGCGCGAGCACCGTGCTGGGCACCGTCTCCTACCTGGCGCCCGAGCAGGTGCGGCCCGGGCTCCCCACCGACCAGCGGGTGGACGTCTACGCGGCCGGCATCCTGCTCTACGAGATGCTCACCGGCAGCAAGCCGCACACCGGCGAGAACCCGATGCAGGTGATCTACCGTCACCTGCACGAGGACGTGCCGCCGCCCTCGCGCACCGCCCCGGCAGCCGGCCCCGGCCTGGACGCGATAGTGGCCGCCGCCACCGCGCGCGACCCGCAGGGCCGCCCCTGGGACGCGGTCGAACTGCTGGCCACCCTGCAGCGCGCCCGCCGCGCCCTGACGCCCGCTCAGCTGGACGCCGAACCCCCGGCCTCGGCCCGCCGCAGCCCGCTCCACCCCACCACCGAGGCCACCTCGGTGCTCGACCGGGTCGAGCCGACCAGCGTGCTGGAGCTCGACCCGCCGACCATGACGCTCGGCCGGATCCGCCCGTACGACGAGCCCGCCCCCGTCCGCCCGGCCCGCCGCCGGCGGCTGCCGCGCAAGCCGCTGGTCTGGGGTTCGGTGCTGGCGGCCGTGCTGCTGCTGGTCGGCGGCACCACGTACGCGCTCTCCGAGGGGCTGTACGGCACGGTGCCGGGCATCCTGACGCAGAGTCAGGAGCAGGCCGAGCAGGCGCTGGAGGCGGCCGGACTGCAGGGCAGCTACGTGCAGCAGTACAGCGAGAGCGTCCCGGAGGGGAAGGTGCTGGCCACCGACCCCGGCGTGGGTGCCCGGGCGCGCAAGAGCGATCCGGTGAAGGTGACCGTCTCCCGCGGGCCGGAGCGGGTGGCGGTGCCGCCGCTGGTCGGCCAGCCGCAGGAGCAGGCGGCCCGTCAGCTGGCCGACGCCCGGCTGTCCGCGGGCACCGTCACCGAGCAGTACAGCGACACGGTGCCCCAGGGCGCGGTGGTCTCGGCCGATCCGGCCCCCGGCACCCGGCTGGCGGTCGGCGCGCCGGTCGCCCTGACGGTCAGCAAGGGGATGCACCTGGTGCCGGACGTGACCGGGATGGGCCAGGCCGACGCCGAGCGCACCCTCAAGGCCGCCGGGTACCGGGTGGAGGTGAAGGGCTACAACGTCTTCGGGACGGCGAAGGCGAGCGGTCAGTCGCCCGCGGCGGGCCAGCCGCTGAAGCAGGACGGCCTGGTGACGGTGACCTTCCCGCTGGGCTGACGCCGGCTCAGCGCAGCGGCCCGTCCCCGGGCTCCTCCTGGTAGGAGTAACGCTTCTCCGCCCAGGGGTCGGCCAGGTTGTGGTACCCGCGCTCCTCCCAGAAGCCGCGCCGGTCGGCCCGCATGTACTCGACCGCGCGGACCCACTTGGGGCCCTTCCAGGCGTACCGCCCGGGCACCACCAGCCGCACCGGGAAGCCGTGCTCCACGGTGAGCGGCTCGCCGTCGTGGTGGGTGGCGAAGACGGTGGAGGGGTCCGCGAAGTCGGCCAGGCTCAGGTTGGCGCTGTAGCCGTACTCGGCCCAGACCATCACGTGGGTGACGTGGTCGGCCGGAGGCACCAGGTCGAGCACGGTCGAGGCGGACACGCCGCACCACTCGTTGTCGAGCATCGAGAAGCGGGTGACGCAGTGGAAGTCGCCGCGCACCGTCACCCGGGGGAGGGACTGGAACTCCTCGAAGCCCCAACTGTGCTTCTCCGCCGAGGCGGTGGCCCCGAAGACCTGGAAGTCCCAGGTCATCGGCTTGAAGCGGGGGACCGGGCCGTAGTGCAGGACGGGCCAGCCGCGCTGGAGCCGTTGGCCCGGGGGGAGTCTCGGATCAGCCGGCGGATCTGCTTCGCGTTCTGACTGACCCATGGCTCCATGGTGACAGACCACCGGACGGCCGCCGCGCCCGCCCCTCCGGACGGCTCTCGAAAACCATCAAATCGGATAGTTCGACACATCTGCCACTAAGCGTGAACTTACTGGAAATGCACGGCAAAAGGGTGTCACGATGCGGTCAGTCGTACAGCTGAACAGAGCAACAGGAGGGCACCGCCATGAAGGGCGACGCCGAGGTCATCGAGTTCCTCAACGAGCAGCTCACCGCCGAGCTGACCGCGATCAACCAGTACTTCCTGCACGCGAAGATGCAGGAGAACTTCGGCTGGACCAAGCTCGCGAAGTACACCCGGCACGAGTCCATCGACGAGATGAAGCACGCCGAGGTACTGACCGACCGGATCCTCTTCCTGGACGGGCTGCCCAACTACCAGCGGCTCTTCCACGTCCGGATCGGCCAGACCATCAAGGAGATGTTCGAGGCCGACCGGCAGGTCGAGGTGGAGGCGATCGACCGCCTCAAGCGCGGCATCGTGGTCATGCGGGCGAAGAACGACGTGACCTCGGCCAACATCTTCGAGGCCATCCTCGCGGACGAGGAGCACCACATCGACTACCTGGACACCCAGCTGGAGCTCCTGGAGCGGCTCGGCGAGCCGCTCTACCTGGCCCAGCTGATCGAGCAGCCGGAGTCCTGAGGGGTCAGGCCGCGTGCGCCGCGGTCTCCGGCTCGGCCAGGCCGAGCTTGGCCGCCAGGCGCGCGGTGGGGCAGGGGCGTGCGCCGTGCTCGCCGAGCAGGGCCTGTATCCGTCGCACACAGGACCCGCAGTCGGTGCCGGCCTTGCAGCCCTGGGCTATCTGGCGGGGCGTCTGGGCGCCCTCGTCGATCTGCTGCTTGACCTGCGCCTCGGTGACCGCATGACACATGCACACGTACATCGCGGTGACTCCAGGGACTAGGGCGGCCGATCAATGAGCTAAGGCTTACCTTACCCATAATTCCGGGCACGAAAAAGACCCCTCCGCTTCCGTAACCCGGAAAGCGGAGGGGTCTTCGTCACATCGGCCGGACCGAGGGCCTACTGGTTGCGGTACATCTCCGCGACCAGGAAGGCCAGGTCGAGCGACTGGCTGCGGTTCAGGCGCGGGTCGCAGGCCGTCTCGTAGCGCTGGTGCAGGTCGTCGACCAGCACCTCGTCGCCACCGCCGACGCACTCGGTGACGTCGTCACCGGTGAGCTCGACGTGGATGCCGCCCGGGTGGGTGCCCAGGGCGCGGTGCACCTCGAAGAAGCCCTTGACCTCGTCGAGCACGTCGTCGAAGCGGCGGGTCTTGTGGCCGCTGGAGGCCTCGAAGGTGTTGCCGTGCATCGGGTCGCAGATCCACACCGGCTGGGCGCCGGAGGCCGTGACCTTCTCGACCAGGGTGGGCAGGTGCTCGCGGACCTTGCCCGCGCCCATCCGGGTGATGAAGGTCAGGCGGCCGGGCTCGCGCTCCGGGTCGAGCCGCTCGATCAGGGTGAGCGCCTCGTCGACCGTGGTGGTCGGGCCGAGCTTCACGCCGATCGGGTTGCGGACCTTGGCGGCGAACTCGATGTGCGCGTGGTCCAGCTGACGGGTGCGCTCGCCGATCCAGACCATGTGGCCGGAGACGTCGTACAGGTCGCCGGTGCGCGAGTCGGTCCGGGTCATGGCCGTCTCGTAGTCGAGGATCAGCGCCTCGTGCGAGGAGTAGAACTCGACCGTCTTGAACTCCTCGGGGGCGACCCCGCAGGCGTTCATGAAGGCCAGCGCGTTGTCGATCTCGCGGGCCAGCTGCTCGTACCGCTGGCCGGCGGGCGAGTTGCGCACGAAGTCCTGGTTCCAGGCGTGCACCTGGCGCAGGTCGGCGTAGCCACCGGTGGTGAAGGCGCGGACCAGGTTCAGCGTCGCCGCGGAGGCGTTGTACATCCGCTTGAGCCGCTCCGGGTCCGGGATCCGGGACTCCGGGGTGAACTCGAAGCCGTTCACCGAGTCGCCGCGGTAGACCGGGAGGGTCACACCGTCGCGGGTCTCGGTCGACTTGGAGCGCGGCTTGGAGTACTGGCCGGCGATCCGGCCCACCTTCACGACCGGCACCGAGGCCGCGTACGTGAGCACGGCGGCCATCTGGAGCAGGGTCTTGAGCTTGTTGCGGATGTGGTCCGCCGAGACGCCGTCGAAGGCCTCGGCGCAGTCGCCGCCCTGGAGCAGGAACGCCTCACCACGTGCGACGGCAGCGAGCCGGGAACGCAGCTGGTCGCACTCGCCGGCGAAGACGAGGGGCGGATAGGACGCGAGGTCCGCAAGCACCTTGCGCAGAGCCTCTTGGTCCGGCCATTCAGGCTGCTGCGCCGCGGGCAGGGACTGCCAGGAGTGATGATTCGTCACGGTCACGAGGTCAAGGCTACGGGGTGTGACGTCCGAATCGTGACCACCGCCCGATGGGTGAGACACCGCGCGGACAAACGGGTGACCCGCTTCACTCCGCCGGGCGGGCCCGCTAGGCTCTGCCCCATGAACGCGCCGCACACCTTCTCCTGGTGGTGGGCCAACCCCACGGGTGGCCCACGGATCGCGCGTTCCTAGACGCTTGAGACGGCCGCCCCACGGGGCGGCCGTCGGCGTATCGGAGAGCAGGACGGCCTCCCGGAAGCGGAAAACCCAGACCCGCGAACGCTCCGGAAGGACCGATCCACCGTGACCAGCCTCACCTCGCTGACCGACCTGCTCGCCCGCCTCGCCGCGCCCGGCGCCCCGGCCCACGCCCTGCTGCACCGCCGCACCCCGCGGCACGCCGTGGACACCGTCGAGGTCCTGGTCGGCACGGTCGGCGCGTACGACACGCTGGCCGAGCTGCCCGTCCCGGACGGCGCGCCGCAGGGCGGGGCCCGGCACGACCTGCTCGCCCTGGTGCCGTACCGGCAGATCCGCGAGCGGGGCTTCGACGCCCACGACGACGGCACCCCGCTGCAGGCGCTGCGGATCGAGGAGCAGTACGCCTTCCCGCTGGCCGAGGTGCTGGCCGCGCTGCCGGAGCCGGTGATCGCGCTGGAGGGCGGCGGGTTCGACATCCCGGACGAGGAGTACGCCGGGATCGTCCGGCGGGTGATCGCGGACGAGATCGGCCGCGGCGAGGGCGCCAACTTCGTGATCCGGCGTGACTTCACGGCCCGCCTCGGCGAGTTCGGCCCGGCCACCCCGCTGGGGCTGTTCGGCCGGCTGCTGGAGCAGGAGCGCGGGGCGTACTGGACCTTCCTGGTGTACACCGGCGAGAGGTACCTGGTCGGGGCCTCGCCCGAGGTCCACGTCCGGCAGAGCGGCGGCACGGTGGTGATGAACCCGATCTCGGGCACCTACCGCTATCCGGCCGGGGGCCCTGACATCGACTCGCTGCTGGACTTCCTGCACGACCCCAAGGAGCTGGAGGAGCTCACCATGGTGGTCGACGAGGAGCTCAAGATGATGTGCACCGTCGGCGACCTCGGCGGTCAGGTGCTCGGCCCCCGGCTCAAGGAGATGGCCCACCTCGCGCACACCGAGTACGAGCTGCGCGGGCGCACCTCGCTGGACGTCCGGGAGGTGCTGAAGGAGACCATGTTCGCCGCCACCGTGACGGGCAGCCCGGTGCAGAACGCCACCCGGGTGATCAAGCGCTACGAGCGCACCGGGCGCGGCTACTACTCCGGCGCGCTGGCCCTGATCGGCCGCTCGGCCGGCGGCGGCCAGCAGCTGGACTCGCCGATCTGCATCCGCACCGTCGACATCGCCCCCGACGGCGCCCTGGTGGTGCGCGCCGGGGCGACCCTGGTGCGCCACTCCGACCCGGACTCCGAGGTGGCCGAGACGCACGCCAAGGCGGCCGGGGTGCTCACCGCGATCGGGGCCCGGCCGGCGCCGGCCGGGCGCACCGCCCGCCGGGGCGGGCCGGTGCTGGCGGACGACCACCGGGTGCAGACCTCGCTGGACTCCCGGCGGGCCAAGCTGGCGCCGTTCTGGCTGCGGATGCAGCAGCCGGCGGTCGTCACGGCCGAGCACGAGACCCTGGTGGTCGACGGCGAGGACACCTTCACCTCGATGCTGGCCCACCTGCTCCGCTCGCTCGGCCACCGGGTGCGGGTGCTGCGCTACGACACCCCCGGCCTGCGCGGACTGCTGACGGCCCATCAGGGCCCGCTGGTGCTCGGCCCCGGTCCGGGCGACCCGGCCGACCCCGCCGACGCCAAGATGGCGGTGCTGCGGCCGATCGTCGCGGACGCGCTGGCCGCCGCGCGCTCCGGTGCCCGGACGGCCCCGCTGCTCGCCGTCTGCCTCAGCCACCAGCTGGTCAGCGCGGAGTTCGGCCTGCCGCTGGCCCGCAAGGACGTTCCGTACCAGGGCGCCCAGGAGGGCGTGGACCTGTTCGGCACCCGGCACACCGTCGGCTTCTACAACACCTTCACCGCCCGCTGCACCGACGCCGACGCGGCCCGGCTGGCCGCCGAGGGCGTCGAGGTGGCCCGGGCGGACGACTCCGAGGACGTCGTCGCGCTGCGCGGGCCGGGCTTCGCCACGCTCCAGTTCCACCCGGAGTCGGTGCTCACCCGGGACGGCGTCTCGCTGGTCGCCGAGCTGCTGCGGGCGGCGGTCGCGGTCTGAGGGGCCGGCCGAGGGGCCGGCCGGGGGCGGTCAGAGGGTGTCGTCCAGGCCCTGCTCGATGGCGTAGCGCACCAGCTCCACGCGGTTGTGGAGCTGGAGCTTGCCGAGGGTGTTCTGGACGTGGTTCTGCACCGTGCGGTGGGAGAGCACCAGGCGGTCGGCGATCTGACGGTACGACAGGCCCTTGGCGACCAGGCGGAGCACCTCGGTCTCGCGCGCGGTCAGCTGCGGCGCGGCGGGGGAGGCGGGCGCGGCCGGTTCGGTGGCGAGGCGGCGGAACTCGCCGAGCACCAGACCGGCCAGGCCCGGGGTGAAGACCGGGTCGCCCTGGGCGGTGCGGCGGACGGCGTCGATCAGCTCGTCCCGGTGCGCGGACTTGACGAGGTACCCGGTGGCACCCGACTTCACCGCCTCCAGCACGTCCGCGTGCTCGCCGCTGGCGGAGAGCACCAGGACCCGGACGGTCGGGTCCTGGGTGACGACCTGCCGGCAGACCGCCACCCCGGGCAGCGTCGGCAGGTTCAGGTCCAGCACCACCACCTGCGGCAGGCTCGCCCGCGCCCGCCGGACCGCCTCCTCGCCGTCCCCGGCCGTCGCCACCACGTCGAACCCGGCCTCCGCGAGGTCCCGCGACACCGCCTCCCGCCACATCGGGTGGTCGTCGACGACCATGACGCGGACCTGAGCGTCCATCAGGGGGCTCCTCGGGGTGTGCAGGTGCTCGTACGTTCCCGGGGAGGTTAGCAACCGCCCCGCCCCGGTCCGGCGTCCCCCGGGCATGAGCGAGCTCGGAACGGACGGACGGGACGGCGACGGGGCCGCCGGGTGGGGCCGGGACGCCGGCCGGGGCGGCGGGCGGTCGTGGGCCGGCGTCGCCGGGTGGCTGGTGCTCACGGTGCCGCTGGCCGCGGTGGTCTCCGTGCTGTGCGGCGCGCTGGTCCTCCCCCTCACCTGCTTCGGCGGCACGGAGGCCCCGTGGCTGGTGATCTCCGGCCTGTTCTGGCTGGTCCTGGCCGGCGGGCCGGCCGTCCGGGGCCTGCGGCGCCGGCGGGTGCCCTGGTGGACCCCGGTGGCACTGGCCCTGCTGACGGTGCCGCTGTACCTCGCCGTGCTGGCCTCGGGCCCGCTGCCGAGCGACGACTGCTACGGGAACGTGTGGTGACGCGGCGTCAGCCGCGCGGCTGGCGGGGGACGCGGAGCTCGACCTCGACGCCCTCGCCCGGGGCGGAGTAGAGGTCGGCGGTGCCGCCCAGGTCGAGGAGGCGGCCCCGGATGGACTGGGAGACGCCGAGGCGTCCGGCGGCCTCGGCCTCGCCGAGCCGCTCGGGGGCGTAGCCGGGGCCGTCGTCGCGGATGGAGACGGTGACGGCCGCGGGTTCGTCCTCGACCAGGATCCAGGCGCGGGCGGCGGGGCCGGCGTGGCGGCGGACGTTGTCGACGGCGGCGCCGACCGCGGCGGTGAGCTCGGCGGCGGCCGGGGCGGGGAGCAGCACGGGGGTGGCGGGCGCGGAGAGGGTGACGCGGTCGTCGGCGTAGCGGGCCAGCAGGGCGCTGAGGTCCTCCTCCTCGGTGGAGGAGGCGACCGGCTGGTGGCCCGTCATCAGGGCGCGCAGGGCACGTTCCTGTTCCCCCGCCAGGCGGCCGAGCTCGTCGGCGTCGCCCTCCCGCCGCTGGACCAGCGCCAGCACCTGGAGGACGCCGTCGTGGATGTCCCGGGAGAGCCGCTCGCGCTCGCGGGTGGCGGCCTCGACCTGGAGCGCCCGGGTGAGGGCGCTCTCGCCGGCCCGGGCGATCTCGATGACGTAGCCGATGGCGCAGCCGGCGACCATCAGCAGCACGATGTTGTGCAGGTTGTCGGGGGTGACGCCGCCGTGCCCGGCGATGTTGGCGATCCCGATGACCGCCCCCGCGAACGCGGCCCAGCGCCAGCCGCCCTTGCCGGCGAAGCCGAGCACGGTGCCGGCCGCCCAGATGGTGGGCAGGGTGGGCGCCCCGGCGGTGATCCGCTCCGGCTTGTCGATGATGCCGCTCATCACGATGCCGGTCACGGCGAACGCCATGTCGGTGGCGAGCACGTACCAGGTGCAGCGCTGCGGCCCGGCGAAGGCCCGGGTGGAGGCGAGCGTCCAGAGGGTGAGCGCGCCGAGGTAGATCCAGCCGGAGACGGGGTGCAGGAAGTCCAGGTAGGAGCCGAAGAACCGGAGCACCGCGTAGGCGAGCGCGAGCACCCGGAAGGTGGAGATGGCGCGCCAGAGCGGCATCTCCACCGACATCCCGCCGGCCCCCAGGGGCCCGCCCCAGCCCGGTCGTTGAACGTCCATCAGACCCCCCGGGCCCCGACTACTCGGGCTTCTCGTCCTTCTCGGCGGCCTCGGCGGCGGCCAGCTCGGCGGCGGCCTTCTTCTCCGCCTCCTGCTGCGCCTTGACGGCCTTCTGCTCGGCCTTGCGCTCGGAGTCGGCGCGCTTCTTGTCCTCGGCGATCTGCCGCTTGGCGGCGGTCGCGTAGATGTCCACGTACTCCTGGCCGGACAGGCGCATGATCTCGTACATCACCTCGTCGGTGACCGAGCGCAGGATGAAGCGGTCGTTCTCCATGCCGTGGTAGCGGGAGAAGTCGAGCGGGCGGCCGATCCGGATGCCGGGGCGGATGCCGAAGTTGGGCTTGACCTGGCCGGGCGGCTGCACCTTCTCGGTGTCGATCATCGCGACCGGGATCACCGGGGCGCCGGTGGCCAGCGCGACGCGGGCCAGGCCGCCGACCTTGCCGCGGTAGAGCTTGCCGTCGGGGGAGCGGGTGCCCTCGGGGTAGACCCCGAACAGCTCGCCGCTCTCGATCACCGCGATGGCGCTGCGGATCGCGGCCTCACCCGCGCCGCGCACGCCCGAGCGGTCCACCGGGAGCTGGCCGACGCCCTTGAAGAACGCGGCGGTCAGCTTGCCCTTGAGGCCGGGGGTGTTGAAGTACTCCGCCTTGGCGATGAAGGTCACCCGACGCTTCATCAGGGCGGGGAGGAAGAACGAGTCCGAGAAGGAGAGGTGGTTGCTGGCGATGATCGCCGGGCCGTCCTCGGGGATGTTCTCGGCACCCTCGATCCAGGGCCGGAAGAAGATCCGCAGCAGCGGTGCGACGATCATCTTCATCAGTCGGTAGAACAACCGGGGCCTCCTGGAGTGCGGACCGCACGATCCTAATGCTTCCGGCCGGTCCGGTACGCACCGGCGGGTCTGTACGAGCCGTGTCCCAGCGTGGGACGATTCGAGCGTCAGTTCCCTGGTGCGGCCGCCCGAAGCTCGTGGCCCGCCCGACTCGCCGAGGAGCCCGCCGATGCCGCTGATGCCCGGTGCCGAACCGTTCCACCGGGAGGGCGGGCCGGTCGGAGTGCTGTTCGTGCACGGCTTCACCGGCTCGCCGCAGTCGATGCGGCCCTGGGCCGAGGAGTTCGCCGCCGCCGGGTACACCGTCTCGCTCCCGCTGCTCCCCGGCCACGGCACCCGCTGGCAGGACATGCAGGTGACGCGCTGGGAGGACTGGTACGCCGAGGTGGACCGGGCCTTCCGGGAGCTGTCGGAGACCTGCGAGCGGGTCTTCGTCTGCGCGCTCTCGATGGGCGGTGCGCTGGCCCTGCGGCTGGCCGCCCGGCACGGTTCGGCGCTGGCCGGTCTGGTGCTCGTCAACCCGTCCGTGCGTTCCGACAACCCCGCAAGTGTGTTGTTGCCGGTGGTCCGCCACCTGGTGCCCAGCCTGCCGGGGGTGGCCGACGACATCGCCAAGCCGGGTGTGCACGAACTCGGTTACGACCGGACGCCGTTGCACGCGGCCTGGTCACTGGCCCGGCTCTGGAGGACGGTGCAGGCGGAGCTGCCGGACGTCCGCCAGCCGGTGCTGCTGCTGCACAGTCCGCAGGACCACGTGGTCTCCCCGGCCAACTCCGAGTTGGTGCTGGCCCGGATATCCTCGACCGATGTGACCGAGCTGCTCTGCGAGCGCAGCTACCACGTGGCCACGCTGGACCACGACGCCGGACTGATCGTCGAGTCGAGCCTCGACTTCGTCCGGCGGCTGACCCCGGCCGCCGTCGTGGAGGCGCGTGGCGTGGACGTGAGTGCCGAGGACCACCTGGGCTGAAGGGCCGGCAGTGCAGATGAACAACACCGCGGGCGACGACGAGGAACTGCCCCTGGACGGCAAGGCGAAGCCCGAGCCGTCGGGCGGGTCCGACGTGCCCGCGCGCCGTCCGCTCGGCGGCAGCCAGGCCGAGCAGGACGCGATCTTCGCGGCACTGGTGGCCCAGTTCGACGATCCGGTCGACCTGACCGACCCGGACTGGCCCGAGATCGAGAACGTCCGGGCCAAGGAGACCAAGGCCCGCGAGGCCCGGCAGGACCTGCCCGGCGGCGCCGACGGGCTGGACGAGTTCGCCCCGCAGCCGCGCCGCCGCCCGGAGGCGCCCGGCCCCCGCGACTACGTGGCCGCGGAGGACCCGGACGAGGGCCACTTCGTGCCGCCGGAGCCGCCGCCGCTGCCCTCCCTGGACACCACCGCCCGGTTCGCCTGGCTCGCGGTGCTCGGCGGGCCGGCGCTGCTCCTGTTCGACGTGCTGGTCTGGCGCGAGGTCTCCGGCTGGCCGGCCTGGGTGGGCGTCAGCGCCTTCCTGGGCGGCTTCGCCACCCTGGTGATCCGGATGAAGGACCGCGACGAGGACGAGCCGGAGGACCCGCACGGCGGTGCGGTGGTCTGAGCCGTGACGGCATCGGAATCGAAGGTGGGGGTCGGAACGCCGCGCGGGGGCGCATACTGGCGAAGATGACGAAATCAGGAGCAGGACGCCGCGCACTGCCCACCAGTCCCTTCAAGGCGCAACCGCAGCCCGAAGCCAAGGAGTTCACGGTGGGGGAGCGGGTGTCGCACGACCAGTACGGCCTGGGCCGGGTGATCGCCCTGGAGGACGGCCCCGACCGTGCCGTCCTGGTCGACTGCGGCTCGCAGCGCGTGCGGGTCTGCGCCCCGTACACCCGTCTGTTCAACCTCTGACGGCGGGCACCCGTACGGCGGCGAGCAGTGGCAGGTGGTCGGTGGCGGCCACCAGGTCGGCCCGGGTGACGCCCGGCAGGCCGTGCGGCACGCCGCAGGCCAGTACCTCCACGCCCGGAGTCGCGAAGAGCGCGTCGATCCGCTGGTGCGGGTCGGAGGGGACGGAGGTGTTGGTGCCGCCCCACGGAGCCGTGGCGTGGCCGTCCTGGTAGCGCTCGGCCATCCGGCGCCAGCCGGGCCCGTCCGGGTGCTCGTTGAAGTCCCCGGCCACGAAGCCCTCCTCGCCCGGCCCGAACTGCTCGGGCAGCAGGGCGAACTGCCGCAGCCGCTCGTCCGGGTCCAGGCTCAGGTGGCAGCTGGTCACGGTGAACGGGGCCGAGCCGCCGATCCGCACCCGGGCGGTGGCGAAGCCGCGCGCGTGCAGGCCCCTGGTCTTGGGCAGCAGCCGGTCCCGGACCTCCAGCACGTCCACCGAGAGCCGCCCGAGCAGCAGCGGTCCGGCGGCGATCCGGCCGCCGCCGGAGAGGATCACCAGCCCGCTGCGGGCGGCCAGCCAGGCCGCCTGCCCCTCGGGGCGCCAGTACCGCGGTGACTCCTGGACGCAGACCACGTCCGGCGCGCAGGCCCGGACCACCCGCACCAGCGCGTCCCGGTCGTCGCGCAGGGAGCGCACGTTGTAGCTCAACACCCGGACCGTGCGGGACCCGTCGGCCCCGGTCCCGGACTCCGGCAGCGGAGGCAGCTGGTTCGGTCGGCTCACCCGGCCGATGCTACCGAGACGAGCCCCCGCAGGGGCCGTACTCCTGACTCTCGACGCGCGCCGTGTAGTCGTTGCCCACCTTGACGTAGAGGGCGGCCTCCCCGGCCGCGTAGTCCCGGGCGAAGTCGGCGGTCCACGGGAAGAACCCCTCGAAGGAGACCCGGTAGCACCAGCCCGGGTCCACCCGGAGGGTGTCCCAGTCCTGTCCCGCCGGGGTCTGCCGGCCCGGCGGGACGGTCGCCCAGCGCTGCTCGGACTCGGCCGAGGCGCAGCCGGGCCGACGGAGCGTCAGGTCGCCGGTGGACTGGCCGCCCGCGCAGTAGTTGCGCCCGGCGGTGAGCGGGCGGTCCGCGGCGTTGACGGTCTCCGAGCAGACGCCGGTGCAGCCGCCGCCGGGCAGCGGCACCGCGACGGCGCCCGCCAGGGCGAGCGCCAGCACGGCGGCGACCGTCAGTGCTCGGTGCATCGGCGCTCCCGTCCCGGCGTCACGTGGCTCCGCCAGCATAGGAGCCGCCGCGCACGCTCGGTGCCGGGCGGAGTGCCGGTCAGAAGGCCGGGCGCTCCCGGGTGTCCAGGTCGGCCCGGCCGGCCATCGCGGAGGAGGCCTCCGCGTGGAAGCGGCGCGGGATCCGGCCGGCCCGGTGGGCCAGGCGGCCGGCCTCGGCCGCGTGCCGCATGGCCTCGGCCATCAGCACCGGCTGCTGGGCCCGGGTGACGGCGGAGGCCAGCATCACGGCGGCGCAGCCGAGTTCCATCGCCAGTGCCACGTCGGAGGCGGTGCCCGCGCCCGCGTCCAGGATCACCGGGACGCCGGCGCTCTCCACGATCAGCTGGAAGTTGTGCGGGTTGCGGATGCCCAGGCCCGAACCGATCGGGGAGCCGAGCGGCATCACGGCCGCGCAGCCGACGTCCTCCAGCTTGCGGGCCAGCACCGGGTCGTCGTTGGTGTAGGGCAGCACGGTGAAGCCGTCGTCCACCAGGGTCTCGGCCGCGTCCAGGAGTTCGACCGGGTCGGGAAGCAGGGTGCGCTCGTCGGCGATCACCTCCAGCTTCACCCAGTCGGTGCCGAGCGCCTCGCGGGCCAGCCGGGCGGTGAGCACGGCCTCCCCGGCGGTGTAGCAGCCGGCCGTGTTCGGCAGCACCTGGATGTTGTTGCGGGTCAGCACGTCCAGCACCGAGCCCTGGGTGCCCGGGTCGACCCGGCGCATCGCCACGGTGGTCAGCTGGGTGCCGGAGGCCAGCAGGGCCTGCTCCAGCACCTCCAGGCTGGGGGCGCCGCCGGTGCCCATGATCAGGCGGGAGTCGAACGCCGTTCCGGCGATGACGAGTTGGTCGTCGGCCATGGTCAGCCTCCCTGCACTGCGGTGAGGATCTCCACCCGGTCACCCGGGCTGAGCACGGTCACGTTCCACGAACTGCGCGGCACCACGGCCTCGTTGACGGCGGCGGCCACCCCGCTGGGGGAGGCGCTGAGCTGGCCGACCACGGTGTCCAGGGTGGTGGCGGCGGGCACCTCGCGCGGGGTGCCGTTGACGGTGAGGGGGATCGGGCTCGGCTGGTTCATGCGGCGGCCTTCGGGGCGAAGCGGCTGGGGGAGAAGGGGGCGGCCAGCGCGGGCACCGCGCCGGTGGCCAGGTAGTCGGCGGTCAGGTCGGCGGTGACCGGGGTGAGCAGCACCCCGTTGCGGTAGTGGCCGGTGGCGGCGACCAGGCCCGGCAGGGCGGTCGGGCCGAGCAGCGGGGCGTTGTCCGGCGAGCCGGGGCGCAGCCCCGCGCCGGTCTCCACCAACGGGAGCTCGGTCAGACCGGGCACCAACTCGTGCGCGTCGCGCAGCAGTTCGTAGACCCCGCCGGCGGTGACGGTGGTGTCGTAGCCCTGCTCCTCGCTGGTCGCGCCGATCACCAGCTCGCCGTCCGCGCGCGGCACCAGGTAGATGTGCTGACCGCGCACCACGGCCCGGACGTTGCGGGACAGGAACGGCGCGTACGCGGAGGGCACCCGCAGGCGCAGCACCTGCCCCTTCACCGGCCGCACCGGCGGCAGCACGCCGTCCGGCAGGCCGGGCAGGCGGTGGCTCTGCGGCCCGGCGGCGAGCACCACCTGGGCCGCCGCCACCTCCTCGCCGGAGCTGAGGCGGGCGCCGGTGGCCCGCCCGTCCGCGACGACCAGCTCCACGGCGGCGGAGCGGGTGAGGGTGACGTTGGAGCGCTCGCAGGCCAGCACCAGGGCGGCGGCCAGCCGTCGGCCGTCCACCTGGTGGTCGCCGGTCACGTGCAGGCCGCCGCGGACCCCGGGGGCCAGCATCGGTTCGAGCTTGCGGGCCTCCCGGCCGGTCAGCCAGTGCGACTCCAGGCCGAGGCGCTGCTGAAAGGCGTGCAGCTCGCGCAGCTCCTCCCGGTCGTCGGAGTCGAGCGCCACCGCGAGGGTGCCGGTGCGGCGGTAGCCGGTCTCCAGGTCGGTGAGGTCGGTGAGCTCGGCGACGAAGTCCGCGTAGCGGTCGTTGGACGCCATCCCGAGGCGCAGCAGCGGCTCCTCGCCGTACTGCAGCTCGGTGACGGGGGCCAGCATGCCCGCCGCGACCTGGGCCGCGCCCCGGCCGGGCTCGGGGTCCACCACGGTGACGGCGAGCCCGCGCTGGGCGGTCCGCCAGGCGACCGCGAGGCCGATGATGCCGCCGCCGATCACCAGGACGTCGGTCTCGGTGCGTGTCAAAGCCGTGCACTCCCTTCGCCGGAATGACCCGGATCAGGTTCGGACGGTCGCGGGCCGCCTCAGCCCGCCTCTCAGCCCGGTGCACCGGGCTCCCGTGGATACCGCCCCACCATATCCCCGCCCGGGGCACCCGCCGAAGGGCGAGTTCACGGAGTGAGAGCGCGTGCGGCGGGCGTCAGGCCTCGGCGGCGAGGAGGGCCGGGAGGAGGCCGGGGAAGCGGGACTCCAGATCCTCGGTGCGCAGCACGTTGAGCTTGGTTGTGCCCGCGTAGGTCTGCCGGATCAGGCCGGCCTCGCGCAGGACGTTGAAGTGGTGGGTGAGGGTGGAGCGGGAGACCGTGGCGTCGAAGGTGCCGCAGCTCATGCCGTCGGCCGCCTCGGACAGCTGGGTGACGATCCGCCGCCTGACCGGGTCGACCAGGGCGTCCAGGACCTGCTGCAGCGTCAGGTCGGCCGGATCGGGGTGCTCCAGGGTGCGGACCACGGTGACTCCTCGGGGGTGGGCGGGTAGGTCCCATCGTACGGCCGCCGCCGGTGAAGTTCGATGCCTGTCAAAGTTTGACGCGCGTCGAAGTTCGTGGTGAGGTCGTCCCGGTCAGTGGATCCGGCAGAAGGAGAGGCCACCCCATGGCACGACACGTCCAGTTCGACGAGATCGGCGGTCCCGAGGTCCTGACGGTGCGTCAGGTGGAGGTCCGCGCCCCCGGGCCCGGTGAGGCGCTGATCCGGGTGGAGGCGATCGGGCTCAACCGGGCCGAGGTGATGTTCCGTTCGGGCGGGTACTTCCTGCAGCCGGCCTTCCCCTCCGGCCTCGGGGCCGAGGCGGCCGGCGTGGTCGAGGAGCTCGGCCCGGACGTCACCGGCTTCGCCCCGGGCGACCGGGTCGGCGTCGTCCCGGCCTTCCCGCAGAACGTGTACGGCACCTACGGCGACCGCGTGATCGTCCCGGCCCACGCGCTGGTGCCCGCTCCGGCGGGCCTCGACCCGGTGAGCGGTGCGGCGGTCTGGATGGCGTACCTGACGGCGTACGGCGCCCTGGCGGAGGGCTCCCCGGTCCGGCCCGGCGACCACGTGCTGATCACCGCCGCCTCCAGCAGCGTCGGGTTGGCCGCGATCCAGACGGCCCGTCACCTCGGCGCGGTGCCGATCGCCACCACCCGGGGCGAGGCCAAGCGCAAGGCCCTGCTGGACGCCGGTGCGGAGCAGGTGATCGTCACCGACGAGGAGGACCTCCCCGCCCGGGTCGCCGAGATCACCGGCGGCCGGGGCGTCCGGCTGGCCTTCGACCCCGTCGCCGGCCCCGGAGTGAACACCCTCGCCCGGGCCATCGCCCCCGGCGGGCGGCTGGTGGTCTACGGCCGGCTCGACCCGCGGCCCACCCCGCTGCCCAACGCCGACGAGTACCCGGCCCTCAGCACCCGCACCTACACCCTCTTCGAGGTCACCTCCGACCCGGAGCGGCTGCGGCGCGGCGTCGCCTTCGTCACGGCGGGCCTGCGCAGCGGCTCGCTCGCACCGGTGGTGGACCGCACCTTCGACCTGGCGGACATCGCGGAGGCGCACCGGTACATGGAGGCCAACACCCACATCGGCAAGATCGTCGTCACCGTGGAGGCATAGCGGCGCCCCGCAGGGGCGCGAGGAACTGCGCGAGTCCGGAAGGCGGCCCACCGTGAGATCGGGGCAGGCGGGCCAGTCGCACGTGGTGCCGTTCCCGCGCGCAGTTCCCCGCGCCCCCGGGGTGACCATAGGGTGACCGGTGTGGCAGAGCTGACGGGTAGTGGGCGGGCGGTCGTGGTCGGGAGCGGCATGGCGGGGGCGCAGTGCGCGCTCGCGTTGCGGGCCGGGGGCTGGGACGGGCCGGTGACGCTGCTCGGGGCGGAGCCGCACGCGCCGTACGACCGCCCGCCGCTCTCCAAGGACGTGCTGCTCGGCCGGACCGACTCGACCACCCTGGACGTCGACTGGTCCGGCGTGGAGCTGCTCCCCGGCCACCGGGCCACCGGCCTCACCCCCGGCACGCTGCACACCGACCGGGGTGAACTCGGCTATGACGCCCTGGTGCTGGCCACCGGCGCCAAGCCGGTGACCCTCCCCGGGGCCCGGACGCTGCGCACCGTCGAGGACGCCCACGCGCTGCGCGAGCGTCTGCGCCCGGGCCTGCGCCTGGTGCTGGTCGGCGCGGGCTGGATCGGTGCCGAGACGGCGACGGTGGCGCGGCAGCTCGGCTGCGAGGTGACGGTGGTGGAGGCCGCCGCCGCCCCGGTGGCGGGGGCGCTGCCCGCGGAGATCGGCGCGCTGATGGCCCGTTGGTACGCGGAGGCGGGGGTGGAGCTGCGCTGCGGGGTGGGCGTCGCGGCGGTGGAGCCGGGCGCGGTGCTGCTCGCGGACGGCACCGAACTGGCCGCCGACGAGGTGGTGGTGGGCATCGGCGCCCGCCCGGCCACCGGCTGGCTGGCCGGGACGGGGGTCGAACTCGACCGCAGCGGGGCCGTCCTGACGGACGATCGGCTGCGCACCTCGCTGCCCGGGGTGTGGGCGGCGGGGGACTGCGTCTCCTACCCCTCGGCCCGGCTCGGCGCCCGGCTGAACACCCAGCACTGGGACCACGCCCTGCAGTCCGGCCGGGCGGTGGCCGCCGCGCTGCTGGGGGCGGACGCGCCGTACGACCCGGTGCCGTACTTCTGGTCGGAGCAGTTCGGCCGGATGGTGCAGTACGCCGGCCGGCACGGCGCGGGGGACCAGCTGCTGTGGCGGGGCTCGCCGGAGGAGGCCGGCTGGACGGTGCTCTGGCTGGACGCGGCGGGGCGGTTGACCGGGCTGCTCGCGGTGGACCGGCCGCGGGACACCGGGCAGGCGAAGAAGCTGATCGAGCGCGGGGCGGTGCTGGACCCGGCACCGGCCGCCGACCCGGCCGTCCAGCTGAAGGCCGCACTGGGTTAGGGCGCGCGGGCCCGAGGTGGCAGTCTTGGTGCCGTGAGTGAGAACGAGTCCAAGATCGAATCCCTGGTCCGCGAGTGGACCTACCTGCCCGACATCAGCGAGCGCTGGGGCGTGCAGGTCACCGAGGTCCGCGACATGGTGCGGTCCGGCAAGCTGATCGCGGTGCGCCGCGGCCCGAACCGGTCGCTCCAGGTGCCCGCCGCGTTCATCGTGGACGACGGTCTGGTGAAGCACCTGTCCGGCACGCTGACGCTGCTGCGGGACGCCAAGTTCACCGACGAGGAGATCCTCGAGTGGCTGTTCACCGAGCAGCCCTCGCTGCCGGGCAGCCCGATCGAGGCCCTGGTCGAGAACCGCGGCACCGAGGTCAAGCGCCGCGCCCAGGCGGAGCTGATCTGATGGACCGCCGTCAGCAGCTGGCCGACGCGCGGCTCTACCTGTGCACGGACGCCCGCCGCGAGCAGGGGGACCTCCCGGAGTTCCTCGACGCGGTGCTGGCCAACGGCGTGGACATCGTGCAGCTGCGGGACAAGGGGCTGGAGGCGAAGCAGGAGCTCGAGTTCCTGGAGGTCTTCGCCGACGCCGCCCGCCGCCACGGCAAGCTGTTCGCGGTGAACGACCGGGCCGACGTCGCGCACGCCGCCCGCCCGGACGTGCTGCACCTGGGCCAGGACGACCTGCCCGTGCCGGCCGCCCGGGCGATCCTCGGCGAGGACGTGCTCTTCGGCCGCTCCTGCCACGCCGAGTCCGAGGTGGACGCGGCGATCGCCGAGCCCGGGGTGGACTACTTCTGCACCGGCCCGGTCTGGCCGACCCCGACCAAGCCCGGCCGGTACGCCCCCGGCCTGGGCCTGGTCTCGTACGCCGCCAAGGCGGTGACGGACCGTCCGTGGTTCGCCATCGGCGGCATCGACCTGTCCAACCTGGACCAGGTGCTGGAGGCCGGGGCCACCCGGATCGTGGTGGTGCGCGCCATCACCGCGGCCGAGGACCCGGGCGCCGCGGCGGCCGAACTGGCCCGCCGCGTCCGGCAGTAGCCCCTGCGACACCCACGACCGGCCGTCCGCAGTCCGCTGCGGGCGGCCGGTCGCGTGCGTGAACGGGTGTGACGCACGCGGCAGTTCGGGAGTGCCGGAACCGCTGGTGTTCTTTGTGCGTATTTGTCACCGTAGACGAACGGAACGGTGGCAAGGGGAGCGTGACGATGACGGGTACGGGCGGGCGTGGCATACGGACCGCGGCGGCGACGGCGGTCGCCGCCGCCCTGGTGGTGGTCACCGGTGTGGTCGCCGACCAGGCGCTCGGCAGCAAGGGCGAGCCCAAGGCCGCTCCGAGCCCGTCGGCGAGCCCGGTGGCGACGGTGGACCAGTCGATCGTGCACGCCTCCGAGGACCAGGGGAAGACCGTCAACCTCACCATCGACGACGGCCCCGACCCGGTCTGGACCCCGAAGATCCTCGGCCTGCTCCAGGAGCACCACGCCAAGGCCGTCTTCTGCATGGTCGGCCCCAACGCCAAGGCCCACCCCGAGGTGGTCAAGCAGGTGGCGGCGGCCGGGTACCGGCTCTGCGACCACTCGGTGCACCACGACACCACGATGGACAAGAAGCCCGTCGCCTACCAGGAGAGCGAGATCCTGGACGCCCAGCGGATGATCGAGCAGGCCGCCGGGGACGGCGCCAAGGTCGAGTACTACCGCGCCCCGGGCGGCGCCTTCACCCCCGAGAGCCGCAAGATCGCCGCCGAGCACGGCATGCGGCCGCTCGGCTGGAACGTCGACCCGGACGACTGGAAGCGCCCCGGCGTGGACGCCATCGTCACCGCCGTCCAGAACGGCCTGGCCAAGGGCACCGGCCCGACCGTGCTCTTCCACGACGGCGGCGGCGACCGCTCGCAGACCTACCAGGCGCTGGAGAAGCTGCTGCCCTGGTTCGAGCAGCAGGGCTACACGTACAGCTACCCGCAGCGCTGAGCGGGCCGGGCGCCGTCTCCGGGCCGGCCCGACGGCCCGTCAGTACTTGCGGACGGTGGCCGCCTCGGCCAGCGCGAGCAGCACCGCACGGGCCGGCCCGGCCGCCAGCGGGGCCGCGTCCAGGGCGGCCAGCGACTGGGCCATCAGCTCGTCGATCCGGTGCTCCACCAGTTCGGCCGCTCCGCTGCGCTCCACCAGGCCGCGCAGCACCGGGACCTCCTCGGCCGTCAGGTCCGGGGCGCCGAGCCGCTCGTCCAGGTGCCGGGCGTCGGCGGAGGAGAGGCCGCGCATCGCGTGCGCGACCAGCAGGGTCCGCTTGCCCTCGCGCAGGTCGTCCCCGGCCGGCTTGCCGGTGACCGCGGGATCGCCGAAGACCCCGAGCAGGTCATCCCGGAGTTGGAAGGCCTCGCCCAGCGGCAGCCCGAAGTCCGAGTAGGCGGAGACCAGTTCGGGCCCGGCCCCGGCCAGCAGCGCGCCGACCTGGAGCGGCCGCTCGATGGTGTACTTCGCCGACTTGTAGTGCAGCACCGTCTGCGCGCGCTCCAGCGCCTGCTCGTCGGCGGAGTCCCCGGCCACCGGCTCCAGCACGTCCAGGTACTGGCCGACCATCACCTCGGTGCGCATCAGGTCGAAGGCGGGCTTGGCCGCCAGCACCCGCTCGGCCGGCAGGCCGGAGCGCAGGAAGAGCTCGTCGCACCAGATCAGCAGCAGGTCGCCGAGCAGCACCGCCGCCGAGGCCCCGTACTGCTCCCGGTCCCCGCGCCAGCCGCTGGCCCGGTGCAGCGCCTCGAAGCGCCGGTGGATCGAGGGCAGGCCGCGCCGGGTGTCGCTGCGGTCCATCAGGTCGTCGTGCACCAGGGCACTCGCCTGGAGCAGCTCCAGCGCCGCCGCCGCCCGGGCGATCGCCTCGCCCTCCGCCGCGCCGCCGGCCCCGCGCCAGCCCCAGTAGCAGAACGCCGGGCGCAGCCGCTTGCCGCCGTCCAGCAGGAACTCCCGCAGTGCGTCGGCGACCGGGCCCAGCTGGGCCGAGACGGTGCCGAGCAGCTCGGCCTGCTCGGTCATGAAGACCGCGAGCGCCGCGTTGACTCGCTCGCGGACGGACTCGGTCTCCAGGGGGCTGACCGGCCGGGCGGTGGGCGTGGGCACGATGGAACTCCGGATCACTCGGTTGACGATCAGCCTAACCGGGCGGCCGTCGGCAGCCGTGCCGGGCCCGTCCGCCGAACGTGCGCGCGGCACCCCTCGAACCCGTGCTCGGAGCCGCCGTCGAACGGCCGGACGACCCGTCCACCGGGCGGATGAAGCGCGTCTCAGCAGGTGGACGACGTTTGCGGGGCCGTTCGCGCGGAGGGCTAATCTGCCAGCATGGCTCTCGGCATCCCGTCCACCCGTACCGACCGGGCAGAGACCGTCCGCGACCTCTTGGCGGCCGGCGACCGGTCCTTCTCCTTCGAGTTCATGCCGCCCCGCACCGAGGCCGGCGAGTCCAAGTTGTGGGACGCGATCCGCCGTGTCGAGGCCCTCGACCCCAACTTCGTCTGCATGACGTACGGCGCCGGAGGCTCCTCCCGCGGACGGACCGTCAACCTGGTCGGCCGGATCGCCACCGAGACCACCCTGACGCCCGTCGCCCACCTGACCGCGGTGGACCACTCGATCGCCGAGCTGCGCAACATCATCGGCCAGTACGCCGACCAGGGCGTCCGCAACGTGCTCGCGGTCCGGGGCGACCCGCCCGGCGACCCCGAGGGCGAGTGGGTCCGCCACCCGCAGGGCGTCGAGTACGCCTACCAGCTGGTCGAGCTGATCAAGGGCATCGGGGACTTCTGCGTCGGCGTGGCCGCCTTCCCCAACATGCACCCGCGCTCGGAGAACTGGGACGAGGACATCCGTCACTTCGTGGCCAAGTGCCGCGCGGGTGCCGACTACGCGATCACCCAGATGTTCTTCGAGGTGGAGGACTACCTGCGGCTGCGCGACCGGGTCGAGGCGGCGGGCTGCACGACGCCGATCATCCCGGAGATCATGCCGGTCACCAACATCCGCCAGCTCACCCGCTTCCCGCAGCTCTCCGGGTCGGACTTCCCGCCGGGCCTCAAGGACCGCTTCCTGGCCGTCGCCGACGACCCGGAGGCCGTGCGGGCGGTCGGCCTCGACCACGCCACCGCGATGGCCGAGCGGCTCCTCGCCGAGGGGGCGCCGGGGCTGCACTTCATCACGCTGAACCACTCGACCTCGACGCTGGAGATCTACCAGAACCTCGGGCTGCACCAGCGCTGAGGTGTCGCCTGCCCGGCGGGGGTTGGGGCGGGGGTTGGGGTGGCTGGAGATCTGCCAGGACCTCGGGCTGCACCAGCGCTGAGGTGTCGCCCGCCGGCAGGCGGTTTCACCAGGGGCGCGAGGAACTGCGCGCAGCGGAAGGCAGACAGGCGGCTGCCGGGCACGAGGGTCATTCGGCGGTGGGCCGGGCTCTCGGTCCGTGTCGTAGTGCCGGCGAGCGGTCCAGCGGGTCATTCGGCGGTGGGCCGGGCTCTCGGTCCCGTGGGCGTTGCGCCGGTAGGCGGTCCGGAGGGTCGTCCGGGGGTGGGGCGAGCCTGTACAGTCGCCGGGACGCGGGGGCGGTGGCTGGGCCGGTGACTTGGAGGAACGCGGTATGGGCGTCGGGTACCTCGTGCTGTACGCCGCGCTCGCGGCGGTCGCGCTCTGGCTGGTCGCCGAGCTGCTGCTGCAGAGCCGTTCCCCGCTGCACTGGCGCGCCGTCGCGCTGGGCGGCTTCCTGCTGGTCGTCGTCGGGATGGTGCTCTCCTCCGTCCCGGTGATCGGCGCCGGTGCGGCCGGCTTCGCGGCCGGTCAGGTGATGGTCACCCTCTCGGTGAAGCGCGGCTACACCTCGGGCTGGTCGCTGCGCAAGGCCGACGGCGAGCTGCCCGGTGCCCTCGCCAAGGTGCCGCTGCTGAGCGCCGCCACCGGGGGCGAGGACCCGGCCGCCGAGGCCGCCGCCGTGGTGCAGGTCGGCGAGGTCGGCCCGATCGAGGAGCCCGCCGCCGTACCCGCCGCCGCGCCGTACGAGTTCGAGCAGGTGGCCTTCGAGCCGGCCGCCTTCGAGGCCCCTGCCTACGAGGCCGCCGCCTACGAGCAGGCCGTGTACCAGCCGGAGCCGCTCACCGAGGACAGCGTCTACGCCGGTGCGTACTACCAGCCGCAGCCCGAGCCGCAGTACTACGCCGCCACCGACGAGTTCGGCTACCAGCAGCAACAGCAGCAGCCGGTGCCGGGCTACGAGCAGCAGTACCAGCAGCAGTACCAGGACCCGTACGCCCAGACCGGCTACTACGAGCAGGGCTGGCAGCAGCAGGACTGGCAGCAGCAGCCGGTGATCCCGCAGCAGTCCGGCCCGGCCGGCCACGACCAGCAGCAGAACTGGAACTACCAGCAGCAGTCCTGACGCGCCGTCAGCGGCTCAGGACTGGTAGCCCTCCACCTCGGCGGCCGGCCGCAGCTTCGCCCCGCCCGGGTCCTCGCCGAACTCGGCCCGGGCCCGCCGCTGCCGCAGCAGGTCCCAGCACTGGTCGAGCTTGACCTCCAGGGCGGCCAGCTCGGCCCGGGCCGCCTCCTGGTCCGCGCCGCCGGAGGCGATCCGCGCGCGGAGCTGCTTCTCGGCCTCCACCATCGAGCCGATCGAGCCGAGGATCTCGGCGTTCTCCTTGCCGCTCATGGGTGTCTCCTGTGAACGAGTGGGGTTCCGGACCCGCTCCATCCTGCCCCACCGGGCCGCGCCCACAAGCCGGGAACACCCGGAGGGCGGCGCTGGTTGGAGGGGGCGGAACGAGGGCCTGACCGAGGAAGGAGCCCCCGCAGTGAGCTACCAGGAGTACCAGCGCGCCAACCTGTTCTTCGACTCGAAGGACTACAGCGGCGCGGCCGCGATCCTCGCCCCGATCGTCGAGGCGGACCCGGCCAACCGGGCGGCCGTCGAGCTGCTCGGCCGGTCCTACTTCCACAGCGCCCAACTGGGCCGCGCCGAGGCCGCGTTCCGCCGTCTGGTCGAGCTCGACCCGGCGAACGGGTGGGCCTACGAGGCGCTCGGCCGCACCCTGCACCGGCAGGGCCGCCCGGAGGAGGCGGCCGGGTTCCGCCGTCTCGCCGAGGCGATGGGGACGGACCAGGAGACGAGCGCCGTCTACGAGGTGAGGGCCGCCAACCTGGCCGACTGAGCCGGTGGGTGAGCCGTCAGGTGGCCCGTCGCACTCCGTGGGGTGCGACGGGCCACTGGCGTTCCGTCAGGCCGGGCCGACCAGCCCGGCCACGATCGAGGCCGACATCCCGGTGCGCGCCAGTCCGCCGCCCGGGTGGGAGGCGGAGCCGATCCGGTACAGGTTGGGGTACCCGGTCGCGTTCGGCGGGCTGAGGAGGGCTCCGCCCGTCCCGGCCAGCGAGGGCAGCGGCTGCGCGGCCGAGGGCGCCGGGACGTGCAGGTGTGCCAGCCGCTCCCGGAGGTCGAGACCGGCCGAGGCGAGGTGCTCCAGCAGGTGGTCGGCGTAGTCCGCGGGGACGGCGGTGCCCGGCGGCACGGTGACGGTGAGGGTGACGGCCTCGTGGCCCTCGGGGGCGCCGTCGCCCGGGCGGTGCACCTGGACGGTGGGGAAGCGCGGGTACTCGTCCCGGTCGAACAGCGCGGCCAGCTCGGCGGCGGTGTCCCGGGCGTGCACCACGGTGCGGACGACCGTGTCGGCCGGGCGCTCGCCGCGCAGCGACAGCAGCACCGACAACCGGGACCGTCCGAGGCGGGCCCCGGTGCGGTCGGCCGAGGTGAGCACCACGTCGGCCTCGAAGCGGCGTGCCCCGGCGGCCACCCCGGTCACCCGGCCGTCCCGGTGCAGCACCTCGTCGACCTCGGTGTCGAAGTGGAACTCCACCTTGCGCTGCTCGCACCGCCGGTACACCGCCGTGGCCAGCTCCCGCATCCCGCCGCCCACCGACCAGACCCCGAAGGACTGCTCCATGTACGCCAGCACCGCCGCCCCGGCCGGAGCGGTGCGCGGGTCCAGGCCGTACCGGAGCGCGTACTCGTACAGCAGCGCCGTCGGCCCGGCCCCGCCGCCGAGCTCCTCGGCGGCCACGGCGGCCAGGGTGTGCGGGCGCTCGCGGCGCAGCCGGGCCAGGCCGCGGCGGGGCGGTGCGGGGTAGGGGTCGGTGTGCAGCGGGGTGGGGTCGGCGGGCAGCGGCTCCTCGAGCAGGGGGCGGCGGGTGGCCTCCCAGACGGTGCGGGCGCGGTTGGTGACCTCGCCCCAGCGGGCTCCGGTGCCGGGGCCGAAGGCGGTGTCGAGGGCCTCGGCCACCCGGCCGCGGGAGGCGTTGGAGAGCACCAGCTCGGTGCCGTCGGGGAACAGGTGCCGGCTCTCCGGGTCGACCGGGGCCAGCCGCACCAGCTGCTCCAGCGGCTCCCGGCCGCTCTTCAGCGCGAGGTCGCGGTAGACGGCGGGCAGCGCGAGCAGGGTCGGCCCGGTGTCGAAGGCGAAGCCGTCGTGCTCGTACCGGCCGAGCTCCCCGCCGTACGTCGGCCCGGCCTCACAGACCGTCACCCGATGCCCCAGCGTGCCCAGCCGCGCCGCCGCGGCCAGTCCGCTCATCCCCGCGCCGACGATCACGATCCGTGCCATGCGGACGATCCTAGACAGCGTCGCCCGCCCGCTCCGAACGGCGCCCTGGCCTGACGCCCCGTCAGCCCGGCGCCTAGGGTGGGCCGGGTGAACGAGGAGATCGTGCTGGCGGAGCGGTTCGAGGCCGAGCGGCCCGCGCTCCGGGCGGTGGCGTACCGGATGCTGGGGTCGCTGGCCGAGGCGGAGGACGCGGTGCAGGAGGCCTGGCTGCGCCTGAGCCGCGCGGACGTGCGCGAGGTGCGCAACCTCGGGGCATGGCTGACCACCGTCGTCGGCCGGGTCTGCCTGGACCAGCTGCGCTCGCGCAAGGCCCGGCCGGAGGACGCCACCGACTTCCAGCTGCCGGACCCGGTGGTCTCCGACCTGGCGCGGACGGACCCGGAGGGGGAGGCGCTGCTCGGCGACTCGGTCGGCCTGGCCATGCTGGTGGTGCTGGACACCCTGCCGCCCGCCGAGCGGGTGGCCTTCGTGCTGCACGACATGTTCCAGGTGGACTTCGACACCGTCGCCCGGATCGTCGACCGCGAGCCGGCCGCCGCCCGTCAGCTCGCCAGCCGGGCGCGCCGCCGGGTGCAGGGCGCGACCCCGCCGGAGGAGCCGGACCGGGGGCTGCAGCGCGTGGTGGTGGAGGCCTTCCGCAACGCCGCCCGGGACGGCGACTTCGACGCGCTGCTGGAGGTGCTCGACCCGGAGGTGCTGCTCCGGGTGGACTCCGGCCCCGGCGTCTCCCAACTGCTGCGGGGTGCCCGGCTGGTCGCCGCGCAGGCGGCGCGGTTCGCCGGGCTGGCCCCGTTCGGGCGGCTGGTGCTGGTCAACGGCAGCGTCGGCAGTCTGGTGGAGCCGAACGGCCGCCCGTACTCGCTGATGGCCTTCACCGTCCGGGACGGACGGATCACCGAGATCGCCATCCTCGCCGACCGCGAGCGGCTGGCCCGGCTGGACCTGCCGCCCGCGGTCTGACCGCCCGTCAGTACGGCAGCCGGGTGGCGCCGCCCTGTCCCACCGGGGCGGCGCCACCCGACCGCCGGTCGGCCTTCTTCTCCCGGCGGCGGGCCAGGAAGCGGCGGATCCGGGAGACCGCGAACCAGACCAGCAGCGCGCCCAGCACCAGCAGGACGGCGGCGGCCGAGGCGGCCAGCCAGGGGTGGAAGATCGCCAGGGTGATCAGCCCGGCCACCGAGAGGTCCTCCAGGATGCTGGCGATGACGTTGCTGGCGGGCTCCGGCGAGGTGTTGATCGCCATCCGGAGCGAGGCCTTGATGCCGTGGCTGACCAGCGCCGTGGTGCCGCCCACCGCTCCGGCCGCCACCTCGCCCAGCGAGCCCGGGTCCTGACCGGCCAGCAGCGCGCCGACGGTGGCGCCCGCGATCGGGCGGATCACGGTGTGCACCGCGTCCCAGACCGAGTCCACGTACGGGATCTTGTCCGCCACCGCCTCGCAGAGGAACAGCACGGTGGCCGCGATCAGCACGTCCGTCCGTTCCAGTGCGGGCGGCACCGAATCGGCCCCGCCGAACCGGCCCAGCAGGCCGAGCAGCAGGACCACCGCGTAGGCGTTGATGCCACTGGCCCAACCGCTGGTGAAGACCAACGGGATGACGCTCATCCGCTCCCCCTCGTGAACACTCCAGGCGCTGTCAGGACGCCACCGTACCGGTGCCGGTTCCGCGGGTGCCGAAGATGAGTACGGATACTCAGCCGCGCACTTGAGTACGGCGACGGATACCCGTCCCACCTGCGGGAACGGCAGAGTGGGGGCATCCCGGAGCGACGGACCGTCAGGTCTCCTCCGGGCAGCGGCCCGACGTCCACGGACTGTGGGGGACCGGTGGGCAACCACTCGGGCCGCGACAACGGGCCGGGTGCGGCCGCGGACCGCCGACACGGGGCGGCGGAACGCGGTACGGGGGAACGCCGGGTCCGGGGGGACCCACCGGGGGGCCTACGGGGGAACCACGGGGGGACGCGTCCGGACACCCCGCACCGACCGGTGCGGGGTGTCCGTGCGTCAGCGCCCACTACCAGATTGTCAGTGCCGCCGTCCACCATGGAGACGTACGGGCCGTCCGGTCCGTGCACCCGCCGTGGACCGGGGGAGAGTATGACCATCAGTCAGCCCGAGACCGCCCCACTGCTGCCCGCGCCCGCAGGCCCGCCGTCCGTCCCGGCCGGCCGCCTGAGGGGCGCCGACATCCACCCGGTGCCACGTCGCGCGGCCGCCCCGCCGGCCGCGCTCGACCTGCTCCGGCACGCCGAGCTGACCTTGCTGCAGGCCCGCCAGTACGAGGACCCGCTGCAGCGCTACTCCACCGCCCACCTCGCCGCACTCCGCACCACCGCCGCCGTGCTGGCCGTCCGGGGGCGCCCGGAGAAACGGGGCAGGCGGCGCCAGGCCATCCGCAGCGCCTGGGACGTGCTGCCCGAGGTGGCCCCCGAGCTGGTCGAGTGGGCCGCGTACTTCGCCGCCGGAGCGCGGCGCCGCGCGGCCGCCGAGGCGGGGATCCCGAACGCGGCCTCGGCCCGCGACGCGGACGACCTGATCAGGAACACGGCCCTCTACCTCCGCCTGGTGCAGCGCCTGCTGGACCTCCACCCGGACCAGCCGCTCCCGCTGGGGGACAGGGTGGGGGACGTGGAGTGAGGGGGAGGGTCGGGGTGGGGGGCGTGGGGTGAGGGGGTCGGTGTAGGGGGTCGGACCTGATCGCTCCCGCCGGGGGATGAGGTGGGGGACGCGGACTGAAGCGTCCGGCCTGGCCGTCGGCGTTCGGGAAGGGGTGGGTGACGGGCCGTCAGGCCGTTCGGTGGGGCCGTGGGCGGCGGTGAACCGGGAGTGGTGTCCGGGGCGTCTAAGGTGGTGGCGTCCAGCGTCCCGCTTCGCCCTAGCCGAGGAGCCTCCGCCTTGTACCCGACCCGTCCCCGCAGTGCCCTGCGTACCGCCGTGGTGTGGGAGGTGGTGCGAGCCGCCCTGGAGACCCGGGCGGCCGAGCTGGGCAAGCCCGTGCTGGAGGTGCTCGACACCGGCGGCGGCACGGGCAACTTCGCCGTGCCCGTGGCGAAGCTGGGCCACCGGGTGACGGTGGTGGACCCGAGCCCGGACGCGCTGTTCGCGCTGGAGCGCCGGGCCGCCGAGGCCGGCGTCACGGAGCTGGTCCGGGCCGTCCAGGGCGACACCCAGACCCTGCCCGAGGTGGTCACCCCGGGGTCGGTGGACGCGGTGCTCTGCCACGGTGTCCTGGAGGTCGTGGACGACCCGGCCGAGGCGCTGAAGAACCTGACCGCCACCCTGGCGGAGGGCGGTCTGGTCAGCCTGCTGGCCGCCAACCGGAACGGCGCCGTGCTGGCCCGCGCCCTGGCCGGCCACTTCGACGACGCCCGCGCGGTGCTCGACGCCCCGGACGGCCGCTGGGGCGCCCAGGACCCGATGCCCCGCCGCTTCACCGCCGAGGAGCTGAACGGACTGGCCGCCGCCGCCGGGCTCCGGGTCTCCTCGGTGCACGGCGTCCGGGTCTTCTCCGACCTGGTGCCCGGCGTTCTGGTGGACACCGAGCCGGGGGCGGTGGAGGCCCTGCTCAAGCTGGAGCAGGCCGCCGCCGAGCAGCCCGCCTTCCACGCCGTGGCGACCCAGCTCCACCTGCTGGCCGCCCTCGCCTGACCCCTCCTTCGCCCGCCGTTTCCCGCCCCGAAACCCGGCTCGTCGCGACTCCGTCGGGATGATTCCACCGCCTCGGGCACTTGTCGGTGCACCGCGGCGTTGGGTGGCTGGGGACGGGGAACGCGACGTGGCCCGAGCCACGTGCTCCTGACCGTCCCGAACCGGCGGCCCGGACCGTATGATCTGGGTAAAGCCGGAAAGCATGACGGCCTGGCCCGTGGGGCATATGGTCCACACAACGACCCGAGCCAGGGGTGGCGGACCGGTCGCCCCGCGACCGACGAGTAGGAGGACTCCGTGCCGCTCTCGGAGCACGAGCAGCGACTGCTCGAGCAGATGGAGCGAGCGCTGTACGCCGAAGATCCCAAATTCGCGTCAGCGCTTGAGGGAACCGGGCTGCGCACCTACACCCGTCGGCGGGTCTACCTGGCCGCCGCAGGGTTCGTGGTGGGCATCGCCCTCCTGATGGGGGGCCTCGTCGCCAACGTGATCGTGGTGGGCGTGGTCGGTTTCGTGGTGATGCTGGGCTGCGCGGTCTTCGCCGTGAAGGGCTGGAGGCGTGGTCCGGCCGGGCAGGGAGCGGGAGCCAAGGCTTCCCCGCCTCCCCGCCGCAAGGCCGGTGTGATGGACCGGATGGAGCAGCGCTGGCAACGCCGTCGGGACGAGCACGACGGCATGTGACCGGCACCGGAAGACCGGAAGACCTGGGTTCGCACGAGGGCGGGCAGTCGATTCGACTGCCCGCCCTCGTCGTGCGTCCGTGCGGAGGTGAACCGCGCGGCGGGAGGGGAGGGGGCCGAGCCCCCTGCCCTCCCGCCGTCCGTCAGTCCCGTTCGCCGCGCCCCCGCAGGCCCGGCAGACGGCGCACCGCCGCGGAGAGCCGGTCCAGGCGGGAGCGGACCGCGTCGCCGACCGCCGCCGCCCGGTCGCCGATCCGCCGGCGCAGCCGCGCCGAGGACGGCGGCAGCAGCACGGCCCTGGTCCGGCCGCGGCGGCCGGCCGAGGCCCGCAGGCCCTCGGCGGCGGTCCGCACGTCCGGGCCGAGCGGCAGCTCGGTGTCGGCGCTGCGGGCGTAGAGCACCCGTTCGGTGGCCAGCGCCACCCGGCCGGCCGCAGCCGTCGCCTCCGGATCCAGCTGCCCGACCTCGGCGATCCGGCGGACGGCGGTGCGCGGGGTGCGCGAGTCGTCCGGCGGGATGCCGAGGTCCCAGGCGGTGTCGATCAGCTCCTCCCAGGCGGCCAGCACCTGGCGGTCCGTCAACTCGCCGCCGCCGTCGCCACCCGGTGCCCGTCGGCCGGTGCCGAGCCGTCGGCGCCGTTGGCGGATCCGCCAGAGCATCGGGGTGGCCAGCAGGGCCAGCAGCAGCAGTGCGGCCGGCACGGAGACCAGCACCGGCCACTCCAGCCACCAGGGCCGTTCCTCGACGGTGAGCGGGGTGACCGCCTGCTCGTCGGCGCAGCCGTCCTGGCGCTGCTGCTGCGCGGTGCAGCTGCTGCTGGAGCTGGGCGCCGCGGAGGGCGCGGTGCTCGGCGCGGTGGTCGCCTCGGTCGGCTGGGCGCTCGGAGCCGGCGCGGCCTTCTCCGAGGTGTACTCGGGGGCGCTGCCGCGGCTCGGGGTCGGCTCGAAGCGCAGCCAGCCCGAGCCGGGGAAGTACAGCTCCGGCCAGGCGTGGTAGTCCTGGCTGCGCACCAGGAAGCTGCCCCGGCCCATGTCGGTGCCGGGAGCGAAGCCGATGGCCACCCGGGCCGGGATGCCCAGCGAGCGGGCCATCGCGGCCATGGTGGCCGCGTAGTGCACGCAGAAGCCGGTCTTCTCGCGCAGGAAGCGCTCGATGGCCTCGTTCCCGGTGGCCGCGGCGACCTGGAGGCTGTAGCGGAACTCGGGGCCGTTGAACCAGGCCTGCAACGCCACGGCCTGGTCGTACGGGTTGTTCTTGCCGGCCACCACCTTGCGGGCGGTCTGGGCGACCACCGGCGGCAGGGTGTCCGGCAGGGAGGTGAAGCGGCGGGCGATCTCGTTCGGGACGGGGCCGGCCGAGCGGAGCTGCTCGGGGGTCGGGCGGACGTCCTTGCTGACCACGGAGTACGTGATGCCGTCGGTCTTCTGCCCGCCGTCGCCGACCACCGAGCGGGTGTCGGGCTCGTACTTCCAGTCGCCCCGCACGGTGACCGTGTCGGCCGGGTAGGGCATCGGCAACCACTCGGTGGAGAGGTTCTTGGAGATCTTGATGTCGGTGCGGAAGCTCTCGGCCTGGACGTCCTGGCCGAGCCCCTGCGGGTAGGGCATCGGGCTGGGGATCTGCTGGAGGCGCTGCTCGGAGAACTTCCAGGAGACGCCGTCGAAGCTGTCCAGCGCGCCGATCCGCATGTAGAGGTCGGTGGCGTTGGAGTCGGTGCGGAAGGTGAACATCTCGGTGTTGACGTCCTGGCGGGTCAGATTGGCCGTCAGGGCCACCACCGGGTTCAGCGAGGTGACCGGCCGCCCCGATCCCTTGCCGAGGCCCGCGCCGCTCCCGTTGCCGTCCCCGAACAGGCCGAGGCCGGTCTGCGGGACGATCAGCGGGATCACCACCGCGCAGGCCAGGGCGAGCAGGCCGACCCGGTGGCCGCTGTGCGAGATGGTGCCGCTGCCGTCCTGCGAGGTGCCGTGGAAGACCCGGCCCCAGCGGGAGAGCCGGTCCTGGCCCTCGGCGAAGAGCAGCAGCAGGTAGCCAGCGGCGGAGAGCAGGAACCACAGCCAGGCGTTGTCGGCGCCGTTCAGGCCGGTGCCGACGGAGTACAGCGCGAGCAGCGGCAGCCCGGCCAGCGCGGCCCGGCGGAAGGTCACCGCGAGGGCGTCGACCAGCACCGCGATCAGCGCCACCGCACCGACCAGGATCAGCTGCACGCCCTCGGTCGCCGGGGCCGGGGCGGTGTACTCCTGGACGGTCTTCTGGCCCTCCGCCAGCAGGCTGCCGACCGCGTCCAGCGCGCTCGGGCCGGGCAGCACCAGGTAGTCCATCGAACGCTGCACGAACAGCAGCATCAACAGGTAGAGCACGGCCAGCAGTTGGAGCGGCACCTGGAGCGCGCGGGAGAACGCCAGCCGGCGCAGCCCGGCCCCGGCGCCTCCGGCGGCGGCGGTCACCAGCACGGCGCGCAGGACCCAGGAGGCCGGCTCCACCAGCGGGGTCAGACAGAGCGTCACCAGCACGGTGGCCAGCGCCGAGTAGAGCGTGAGCTTGGCCCGGGTGGTCATCCGGCGGCCTCCCCGCTTCGGTCGGTACGGACGGCCGGGCGCGCGGCGCCTGCGGCCGGGAGGGAACGGTCCCGCGGCGTGCTCCGGCGGGCGCGGCGGGCCCGGGAGGATGCGGCGGTCATGACCCCGCCCCGTTGCGGTAGGGGACCGCGGCGGCGCGCTCGGCGTGCCGCCACAGGGTGGCCACCGAGTCGCCGGCCCGGGCGGAGAGCACCGTCCAGCCGGCCTCGCGCAGGCGGGTCACCTGGTCGGTGGCGTCCTGGTCCGGGGTGTCCGGCGCCAGGTGGCGCAGGCCGGCCCAGGTGGCGGTGTCCAGCAGGAAGGCGACCGCTCCGGCCGCCCGCCGCCGCAGCCGCCCGAGCCGGGCCACCTGCTCCTCGTCCAGCGAGCCGAGCACCGCGACCAGCACGCCGTCGCCGCCCTGGCGCAGCACCTGCTCGGCCCGGGCCAGGGTGCCGCCGTCGGAGAGCTCGACCACGGCGAGGGAGTCCAGCAGCAGGCCGGCCGCCTCCGCCACGGTGGCGATCGCCCCGGCCTCGGGGCCGGGCACGGCCAGACCGGTGTCGGTCAGCAGTCGGGTCTGGTAGCCGCGCTCCAGCAGGTGCACGCCGACCGAGGCGGCGCAGCTGACGGCCCATTCGAAGGAGGAGGCCGGGCCGGAGCCCCGGTGCGCCACGTCCCGGGTGTCCAGCAGCACGGTGGCCTTGGCCCGCAGCGGCTGCTCCTCCCGACGGACCATCAGCTCGCCGTAGCGGGCGGTGGACTTCCAGTGCACCCGGCGCAGGTCGTCGCCGTGCCGGTACTCGCGCGGGATCACGTCGTCGTCCCCGGCCAGCGCCAGGGTGTGGACGTTGGACTCGCCGTGGCCGGTGGACTCCCCGGGCAGCTTCACGGTCGGCAGGGCCACCACCTGGGGCACCACGGTCAGCACGTCCGAGGCGGCGAACGAACGGTTCAGCTCGCACATCCCGAACGGGTCGGCCACCCGCAGCTGCAACGGCCCCAGCGGGTAGCGCCCGCGCAGGTCCGAGCGGACCCGGTAGGAGACCTCGCGGAAGCCGCGCGGCTCCACCCGGTCCAGCACGAACCGCGGCCGCGGCCCCAGCACGTACGGGACCTGGTCCTCCAGCAGCAGCAGGCCGGTGGGCACCCGGGAGACGTTGTCCAGGCGCAGGTGCACCCGGGCCTCCTGGCCCGCCGCCACCCGGTACGGGCTGAGGCGCCGCCCGCCGGCCACCCGGTAGCGGGTGCGCAGCAGCAGCACGGCGGCGGCCAGCGGCAGGGCGGCCAGCAGCACCGAGACCTGGAGCAGGGTGTCCTGGCCGAAGACGTAGGCGCAGAGCGCGGCGGTGATCCCGGCGGCCAGGAAGGACCGCCCCCGGGTGGTCAGGCCGCGCAGTCCGGTGCGCAGTCCGGTCGCGCTGTCCCCCTTGGCCACCTCAGCCCCGGCCCTGCGGACGCGGGATGGGCAGGCTCGCCACCAGGTCGGTGACGATCTGTTCGGTCGAACGGCGGCTGAGCTGGGTCTCCGCGGTGGGCAGCAGACGGTGCGCCAGCACGGGCACGGCCAGCGCCTGGACGTCGTCCGGCAGCACGTAGTCGCGGCCGTCCAGCGCGGCGTGGGCGCGGGCGGCCCGGATCAGGTGCAGGGTCGCGCGCGGCGAGGCGCCCAGGCGCAGCTCCTGGTGGTAGCGGGTGGCGCCGACCAGCTCGACCGCGTAGCGGCGGACCGCCTCGGAGACGTGCACCGAGCGGACCACCTCGACCAGCTTGAGGATGTCGTGCGCGTGCGCGACCGGGGTCAGGTGGTCCAGCGGGCTGGCGCCGCCGTGCACGTCCAGCATCGCGAACTCGGCCTCGGCGCTGGGGTAGCCGATCGACACCCGGGCCATGAAGCGGTCGCGCTGCGCCTCGGGGAGGGGATAGGTGCCCTCCATCTCCACCGGGTTCTGGGTGGCGATCACCATGAACGGGGACGGCAGCTCGTAGCTGGTGCCGTCGATGGTGACCTGGCGCTCCTCCATCGACTCCAGCAGCGCGGACTGGGTCTTCGGCGAGGCGCGGTTGATCTCGTCGCCGACCACGATCTGCGCGAAGATCGCGCCCGGGCGGAACTCGAAGTCCATCCGCTGCTGGTCGAAGACGTTGGTGCCGGTCACGTCGGAGGGCAGCAGGTCCGGCGTGAACTGGATCCGGCGGACCGTGCAGTCGACGGAGCGGGCGAGGGCCTTGGCGAGCATGGTCTTGCCGACGCCGGGGACGTCCTCGAGGAGGAGGTGGCCCTCGGCGAGGAGGACGGTGAGGGCGATCCGGACGGCCTCGGGCTTGCCCTCGATGACGCTCTCCACCGAGGCCCGGACCCGTTCGACCACTGCGCCGAGCTCGTGCAGTCCTGAACCGCCCGTGCCGCTCTGTCCGTTGAAGGTCGTCACTCGATTGCTCCCATGCCCCGAAAATGCAAGCTGGCCGGTCGGCCTGAAGGCGCATTCTTCCTTGTCGGGGGGCGGAACGTCACCCGAGTGGGCGACACGGGGGGAGTGTCCGTTTTGCGCTCCGATGCGGGGCTGAGCCGTGTGCCGCGATCTGACCGTTCGTTTCCTCCGCTTCGCGCAGTTCCTCGCGCCCCCGGGGTGACGACTTCGTCGTCCTCCCAGGGGCGCGAGGGTTCAGTGGATCTCGCGGAGGAGGCCGGTGTGGACGTCGAAGACGAAGCCGCGGACGTCGTCGCGGTGGGGGATGAAGGGGGAGGTGCGGACCCGCTGCATGGACTGTCGGACGTCGCCGTCCAGGTCGACGAAGGACTCGACGGCCCAGGTGGGGCGCTGGCCGACCTCGAGCTCCAGGTCGCGGCGGAAGTCCTCGGTGAGGCCGAGGAGGCCGCAGCCGGTGTGGTGGATGAGGACGATCGAGCGGGTGCCCAGGGCGCGCTGGCTGATCGTCAGGGAGCGGATGGTGTCGTCGGTGACGACGCCGCCGGCGTTGCGGATCAGGTGGGCGTCGCCGAGTTCGAGGCCGAGGGCGGCGAACAGGTCGAGGCGGGCGTCCATGCAGGCCACCACGGTGACGTTCCGCACCGGGCGGGCGTCCATCCCGCCGTCCCGGAAGGTCTTGGCGTACTCGCGGTTCGCGGCGACGAACCGGTCGGTGATGGACGGGGTGGAGTCGGCAGCGGCGGTCGGCACGGGCCGGTCGGGGGTCACTGTCATGCCGATGACGGTAGTGGCCTTCCGGCCGTTGCGGAGGGGGGCCGGTGGTGAACGGGTGGGGTGTGACGGAGGGCATAGCTGCTGAGCGGTGCCGCACGTCCGGTTCGTGCCGGTCCGTCCGGCGCGCGGTGGGGGCCGTGCGCGGTGCGGCCGTGCGGGGGAGCGGATGGCCGTCCCTGCTCCCACCTGCGGGAATCCATGCCGCCGCCCGGGTGGCGCGCGGTCGCGGTCGATTGACTCGGCAGGTGGGGACGGTAGAGTTCCGGCCAGTGGAGCCCCACCCCTGACGGCCCGTCAACCGCCGCCCGGGGCCGGGCCGGTACGCAGTCCGAGGCCTCCACCCGCTCCGTGTCCACCTGGCGCACCTTCCCCGGTGCCGGGCGGCCACTCCTTCCCCGGACGAGCGGGCGGGGACCCCGGCCTGCGTCCCGCAGGCACGCTCCCGGCGGAGGTGGTCACCCCGGGGGCGCGAGGAACTGCGCGCAGGGGAACGGCAGCGCCTGCAACTGGCTCGCCTGCCCCGACCTCACGCTGGGCCGCCTCCCGATTCGCGCAGTTCCTCGCGCCCCCGGGGTGACCGACCTGCCGCCTCCGCGGGCCCGGGTGGGCGGCGGGGTGGGCGGGATGGACCAGAATGGTCGTCATGAGCACCGACAGTCCGGCCCCCAAGCACGTCCCGGTGATGCTGCAGCGCTGCGTAGACGCGCTGGCCCCGGCGATCTCCGCCCCCGGCGCCGTGGTGGTGGACGCCACCCTCGGCCTCGGCGGCCACAGCGAGGCGCTGCTGACGCAGTTCCCCGAGGTGCGGCTGGTGGCCGTGGACCGCGACCCGGCGGCGCTGAAGCTGTCTGGGGAGCGGCTGGCCCGCTTCGGCGAGCGGGCGACGCTGGTGCACGCGGTGTACGACGAGATCCCCGAGGTGCTGGACCGCCTCGGCATCCCGGAGGCGCACGGCATCCTGTTCGACCTCGGCGTCTCCTCGATGCAGCTGGACGAGGCGGACCGCGGCTTCGCGTACGCCCAGGACGCCCCGCTGGACATGCGGATGGACCAGACCCGCGGCCTGAGCGCGGCCGAGGTGCTGAACACCTACACCCACGGTCAGCTGGCCCGGATCCTCAAGGTCTACGGCGAGGAGCGGTTCGCCGGGAAGATCGCCTCGGTGATCCTGCGCGAGCGCGAGAAGGAACCGTTCACCAACTCCGCGCGTCTGGTCGAGTTGGTGCGCAACGCCATCCCGGCGGCCACCCGCCGCACCGGCGGCAACCCGGCCAAGCGCACCTTCCAGGCACTGCGGATCGAGGTCAACGGCGAGCTGGAGGTGCTGGACCGGGCCATCCCGGGCGCGCTGGACGTGCTCGCGCTCGGCGGCCGGATCGCCGTGATGTCGTACCAGTCGCTGGAGGACCGCCTGGTGAAGCAGTACTTCGCCCAGGGGGCCACCAACACCGCCCCGCCGGGGCTGCCGATCATCCCGGAGGAGCACCAGCCCTGGCTGAAGCTGCTCACCCGCGGTGCCGAGCTGGCCACGGAGGAGGAGATCGAGGAGAACCGGCGTGCCGCGCCCGTGCGGCTGCGCGTGGCGGAGAGGATCAGGGAGACCCGCGGCTAGAACGGACGCCGGACGGGGGGACGTGAGCGGCGAGGGAGAAGAGCGGTGCCGGTGGCCGGTGGAGGCCTGACGGGTGGTCGGACGCGGCGGGAGCGCGGGTCGGTACCGGGTCAGGGGGGCGGGGTGCGGATCTCGGTGCGCCCGGCCCGGCGGCAGGTGCGGGGGCGCACGCCCTTCGCGGTGTTGGTGGTGGCGCTGCTCTCGGCCGGGCTGCTCGGGCTGCTGATGCTGAACACCGCGCTCAACGAGGGCTCCTTCGAGCAGAGCCGGCTGGAGCGCCAGACCACCGAGCTGACGGACCGCCAGCAGACCCTCCAGCAGGAGATCGACCAGCAGTCCGCACCGGACGCGCTGGAGCGCAGGGCCCGTGAGCTGGGCATGGTGCCCGGCGGGGACCTGGCCTTCCTGCAGGACGACGGCTCGGTCAACGGCAAGCCCGAGAAGGCCGAGGACAGCCCGCCGGTCAAGCGCACCGACCAGGAGCTGTGGAGCCGCACCGGCGCCTCGCCGAGCCCCACCCCCGCGGCGCCGCCGCCCGCCGACACCGGGGTGCAGATCAACCCGGCCCCACCGCTCGGCACCCCGTCGGCGGCCGCCCCGTCCGGAGGTACCGCGCGATGAGCACCCCCCGTCAGCCCGGTGGAAGCGGGAACGGCAGGGGGAGCGGCAAGCCCCGGCCCCGCCCGGCCGGGGCGGCCGGAGCGGCCCGCCCGCAGCCCGCCCGCCGCCCCGCCGCCGGTGCGTCAGGAGCCGCCCGGGCGGCGGCCGGAGCGCAGCGCCCCCGCACCCCGCGCCCGCGCAGCGGCGAGCCGCCGCGCCGTCAGCCGCCCCGCCGCCCGGCCCCGCCGCAGCCGCGGCTGATCAAGCTGGGCGATCCGAAGAAGCGGCTGCGGCTGGTGGGTGTGGCGATGGTGGCGGTCTTCTCGGTCTTCGCCGGCCGGCTGGTCCAGCTGCAGCTGCTGGACTCGGACGAGCTGGCCGCCGCGGCCCAGGCGAACAAGTACGTGCAGGCCAAGCTCTCCGCCGACCGCGGTTCGATAACGTCCTCCGACGGCGTGGCGCTGGCCACCACGGTGGACGCGTACGACGTCACCGCCGACCCCTCGCTCTACCCGCCGGACAAGTCGCTGGTGCCGGACGCCCCGGAGCAGGCCGCCGCGCTGCTGGCGCCGATCCTGAACCGGAGCAAGGAGCAGCTGGCCGCCCTGCTGCACACCCCGAAGACCCAGTGGGTGATGCTGGCGCCCCGTCAGAGCCCGGAGACCAAGAAGCAGATCACCGACCTCAAGTCGACCCTGGCCAAGCAGGCCGACACCGCCGCCTGCCGGGCCCAGCGCAAGCTGGTCGGCAAGCCCGCCGAGCAGGGGGGCCGGCAGACGGTGGACGCCGCCTGCGCCAACCCGCTGGCCGGGATCGTCTTCCAGGACTCCAAGCGCCGGGTCTACCCGGCCGGGGGCCTGGCCGCCAACCTGCTCGGCTACGTGAACGCGGACGGCATCGGCACCGGTGGCCTGGAGCTCCAGTACCAGGGCGAGTTGGCGGGCAAGGACGGCCACAGCACCTACGCCCAGGTGAACGGGCGGATGGTGCCGACGGCCGGCGGCAGCCAGCAGTCCCCGGTGGAGGGCTCGGACCTGCGGCTGACCGTCGACCGGGACATCCAGTGGGCGGCCCAGCGGGCCATCACCGACCAGGTGGCCAACGCCGGGGCGGAGAAGGGCTACGTCGTCGTCCAGGACGTGAAGACCGGTCAGATCCTGGCGATGGCCGGCTCCCCGGGCTTCAACCCGAACGAGCTCTCCAAGGCGAAGGCGGACCAGCTGGGCAACGCGGCGGTCGGCGACGCCTTCGAGCCGGGCTCCACCGCCAAGCTGATGACGATGGCGGCGGTGCTGGACACCGGCACGGCGGCCTGGGACACCTACGTCGAGGTGCCGAACACGCTCCAGCGCTCGGACCGGATCTTCCACGACGACATCGACCACCCGACCTGGCACCTGACCCTGGCGGGCGTGCTGGCCAAGTCCTCCAACATCGGCACCATCCTGGCCGCCGAGCGGCTCGGCGCCGACCAGGCGGCCTCCAACAAGGTGCTGCACGACTACCTGACCCGGTTCGGGATCGGGCAGTCCACCGGGCTGGGCTTCCCCGGCGAGACCAAGGGCATCCTGGCCAAGCCGGAGGCCTGGAACGGCTCGCAGCAGTACACCATCCCGTTCGGCCAGGGCCTGTCGGTCAACGCGCTCCAGGCCACCTCGGTGTTCTCCACGATCGCCAACGGCGGCGTGCGGGTGACGCCCAACCTGCTGGCCGGGACCACCGGGGCGGACGGGCGGTACGTGGCCGCACCGCCGGGCAAGGAGACCCGGGTGGTCAAGCCGGAGACCGCGAAGACCCTGACCGAGATGCTGGAGTCGGTGGTCTCGGACGAGCAGGGCACCGGCACCAAGGCGGCGGTGGAGGGCTACCGGGTGGCCGGGAAGACCGGCACGGCCAACCGGGTGGACCCCAAGACCGGCAAGTACAACGGCTACACCGCCTCCTTCATCGGCTTCGCGCCGGCCGACGCCCCGCGCGTCACCGTCTCCTGCGTGATCCAGGACCCGAAGAACGGCCACTTCGGCGGCCAGCTCTGCGGGCCGGTGTTCAAGCAGGTGATGGAGTTCACCCTGAAGTCCCTGCACGTCGCCCCCAGCGGCAGCCAGGCCCCGAACCTCCCCGTCGAGCGGAAGCCCTGATGAACGACCCCCAGCCCTCGCCCCGCCTGACGGAAGCTCAGCCGAAGCCGTCCCCGGCCGCGCCGGGGGGCGCGTTTGGCCCTCACGGGGGTGGGGCGGATAGCCTTCCGGCCGTGCCGAAACCCGATCAAATCTCCGCGAGCCCGCCCCGACCGACCTCCGTGGCCGCCCTGCCGCTGGCCGAGGCCGCCCGACTGCTGGGGGTGCCGGCCGTCGAGGGCGCGGCGGTCACCGGCGTCACCCACGACTCCCGGGCCGTCCGGCCCGGCGACGTCTACGTGGCCTTCCCCGGCGCCAACCACCACGGGGCCCGGTTCGCCGCCCAGGCGGTCGGGCAGGGCGCGGTGGCGGTGCTGACGGACCGTGAGGGCGCCGAGCAGGCGGCCGGCTGCGGGGCGCCGCTGCTGGTGGTGGAGAGCCCGCGGGCCCGGATGGGCGAGCTGGCCGCCGCCGTGTACGGCCGCCCCAGCGAGGGCCTGCGGATGATCGGGCTGACCGGCACCAACGGCAAGACCACCACCGCCTACCTGGTGGAGGGCGGCCTCAAGGCGGCCGGCCTGAACCCGGGCGTCATCGGCACGGTGGAGATGCGGGTCGGCAGCGAGCGGATCAAGAGCGAGCGCACCACCCCGGAGTCCACCGACCTGCACGCGATCCTCGCCGTGATGGGCGAGCGGGGTGCCGGGGCCGTGGTCATGGAGGTCTCCAGCCACGCGCTCAGCTACGGCCGGGTGGACGGCGTGGTCTACGACGTCGCGCTGTTCAACAACCTGACGCCGGAGCACCTGGACTTCCACCCGGACATGGAGGACTACTACCGGGCCAAGGCCAAGCTGTTCCAGGCCGACAAGGCCCGCCTCGGGGTGGCCAACCAGGACGACGCGTACGGCCGGCGGATCGCCGCCGAGGCGCCGATCCCGGTCACCACCTTCTCCGCCAAGGGTGACCCGGCGGCCGACTGGCGGGCGCTGGACGTCCAGCTGGGCCCGCTGGGCTCGACCTTCACGGTGACCGGTCCTGACGGCGCGTCGGCCGAGGCGAGCGTGCCGCTGCCGGGCCCGTTCAACGTCTCCAACGCGCTCGGCGCGATCACCGCGCTGGTGACCGCCGGGGTGCCGCTGGCCGAGGCGGTCGCCGGTGTGGCCGCCGTCCCCGGGGTGCCCGGGCGGCTGGAGCGGGTGGACGCCGGGCAGCCGTTCGTCGCGGTGGTGGACTACGCGCACAAGCCGGACGCCCTGCAGGCCGTCCTGGAGTCGCTGCGCGAGGTCACCAAGGGCCGCCTGCACGTGGTGGTCGGCTGCGGCGGCGACCGGGACCCGTTCAAGCGCGGGCCGATGGGCGCGATCGCCGCCCGGCTCGCCGACACGGCGGTGCTCACCAGCGACAACCCGCGCTCCGAGGACGCCCTGGCGATCCTCGCCACCATGCTGAACGGCGCCACCGAGGTACCGGAGACGGAGCGCGGCGAGGTCCTGGTGGTCCCGGACCGCGCCGAGGCGATCGCCGACGCGGTGGCCCACGCGCACGCGGGGGACACCGTCCTGGTCGCGGGCAAGGGCCACGAACTCGGCCAGTACGTCCGGGGCGAGGTCCGCCCCTTCGACGACCGCGAGGTCCTGCGCACGGCCATCGAGCACCGTGGTTCCAAGGGAGTTGAGCACCTGTGATCGCACTGACCCTCGCCGAGGTGGCCGAGGCCGTCGGCGGCACCCTGCACAACGCGGACCCGGCCGCCGTGGTGACCGGGACCGTGGAGCACGATTCCCGCAAGGTCACGCCGGGCAGCCTGTTCGTCGCCATCGTCGGCGAGCGGGTGGACGGGCACGACTTCGCCGCGCAGGTGGTCGGGGCCGGGGCGGTCGCCGTGCTGGCGACCCGTCAGCTGGACGTCCCCACCGTGCTGGTGGACGACGTGCAGACGGCGCTGGGCAAGCTGGCCCGGGCCGTGGTGGACCGCTCCACGGCCGCCGTGGTGGCGCTGACCGGCTCGGCCGGCAAGACCTCCACCAAGGACCTGATCGCCCAGGTGCTGGCCCGCAAGGGCGTGACGGTCTTCCCGCCCGGCTCGATGAACAACGAGATCGGCCACCCGATGACCGCGCTGCGGGTCGAGCCGGCCACCGAGCACCTGGTGATGGAGATGGGCGCCCGGCACAAGGGCGACATCGCCTACCTCTGCGGCATCACCCCGCCCGTGGTCGGCGCCGTGCTGAACATCGGCACCGCGCACCTGGGCGAGTTCGGCTCCAAGGCCGGGATCGCCGAGGCCAAGGGCGAGTTGGTGGAGGCGCTGCCCGCCGACGGCACCGCGATCCTGAACGCCGACGACCCGCTGGTCAAGGCCATGGCGGCCCGTACGCAGGCGAAGGTCCTCTACTTCGGGGAGAGCCCGAACGCCGACGTCCGGGCCACCGGGGTTCACCTGGACGACGCCGGACGGCCACGCTTCACGTTGAGCACCCCGGCCGGTTCCGCACCCGTGAGCCTGCGGCTGTACGGTGAGCACCACGTTTCGAACGCCCTCGCCGCCGCAGCGGTGGCGGTGGCGCTCGGGATGTCCGTCGACGACACCGCCGCCGCCCTCGGCGAGGCGGAAGCGCTGTCCCGCTGGCGCATGGAGGTCGTCGAACGGGCCGACGGTGTCACCGTGGTCAACGACGCCTACAACGCGAACCCCGAGTCCATGCGGGCCGCGCTGCGGGCGCTGGCGAACATGGCTGGACGCGGCCCGGAGCGCCGCCGTACCTTCGCGGTGCTCGGAGAGATGCGGGAGCTCGGCGAGGACAGCCTCGACGAGCACGACGCCATCGGGCGGCTCGCGGTCCGACTGGACGTCACCAAGCTGGTGGCGGTCGGCGGACGGGACGCGGCCTGTATGGAACTGGGCGCGAGGAACGAAGGTTCGTGGGGTGAGGAGTCGGTGCTGGTGTCCGACGCGGACGCGGCGGTGGAGCTGCTGCGGGGTCAACTGCGGCCCGGGGACGTGGTCCTGGTGAAGGCCTCCCGTTCGGTGGGTCTGGAGCGGGTCGCCGAGGCCCTGCTGGCCGATGGAGCCGCGCAGTGAAGCAGATCCTGTTCTCCGGCCTGATCGGCCTTGTCCTCTCGCTGCTGGGCACCCCGGCGCTGATCCGGCTGCTGGCCCGGCACGGCTACGGCCAGATGATCCGGGACGACGGCCCGCAGGCCCACCTGAGCAAGCGCGGCACGCCCACCATGGGCGGCATCGCGTTCATCCTGGCCACCCTGATCGCGTACGCCGCGACCAAGGTGATAACGGGTGAGAGGCCCACAGCCTCAGGGCTGTTGGTGCTCTTCCTGACCGCCGGGCTCGGCCTGGTCGGCTTCCTGGACGACTACATCAAGGTCGTGAAGCAGCGCTCGCTGGGCCTGCGGGCCAAGGCCAAGCTGCTCGGCCAGTCGTTCGTCGGCCTGACCTTCGCCATCCTGGCGCTGCAGTTCAAGGACGACCGCGGGCTGACCCCGGCCTCCACCAGCCTGTCCTTCGTCCAGGACTTCAGCTGGTCGATCGGCCCGGTGCTGTTCGTGATCTGGGCGTACTTCATGATCGCCGCGATGTCGAACGGCGTGAACCTCACCGACGGCCTCGACGGCCTGGCCACCGGCGCCTCGGTGATGGTCTTCGGCGCCTACGTCTTCATCGGCGTCTGGCAGTACGGCCAGACCTGCGCGGTGATGGCCACCGCGACCAGCAGCTGCTACGACGTCCGCGACCCGCTGGACCTGGCCGTCATCGCCTCCGCGCTGATGGGCTCCTGCTTCGGCTTCCTGTGGTGGAACACCTCGCCCGCCAAGATCTTCATGGGCGACACCGGCTCGCTGGCCCTGGGCGGCGCGCTGGCCGGTCTGGCGATCTGCTCGCGCACCGAGATGCTGCTGGCCCTGCTGGGCGGCCTGTTCGTGATCATCACCCTGTCGGTGATCATCCAGGTCGGCTCCTTCCGGATGACCGGCAAGCGCGTCTTCAAGATGGCCCCGCTCCAGCACCACTTCGAACTCAAGGGGTGGAGCGAGGTGCTGATCGTGGTCCGGTTCTGGATCATCCAGGGCCTCTGCGTCGCGGTCGGCCTCGGCCTCTTCTACGCGGGCTGGGTGACCGGATGACGACCCCTCACAACCCCGACTTCAAGGGCCTGCCCGTCGTCGTGGCCGGCCTCGGCATCTCCGGCGTCTCCGCCGCCCGGGTGCTGCGCGACCTCGGCGCCGAGGTCACCGTGGTGGACGGCGGAGACGGCGAGGGCCTGCGCGTGCGCGCCGAGCAGCTCGGCGAGGGCATCGCGGTGCGGCTCGGCGACGGTGCCACCCTCCCCGAGGGGACCCGACTGGTCGTCACCTCGCCCGGCTGGCCGCCGAACAGCCCGCTCTTCCTGGCCGCCGAGGCGGCCGGGGTGGAGGTCTGGGGCGACGTCGAGCTGGCCTGGCGGCTGCGCAGGCCGCTGCCGGGCACCGACGAGCCGGCCCCCTGGCTGGCCGTCACCGGCACCAACGGCAAGACCACCACGGTGCAGATGCTCGCCTCGATCCTGACGGCGGCCGGCAAGCGCACCGCCGCGGTCGGCAACGTCGGCGTCTCGGTGCTGGACGCGGTGCTGGCCGAGGAGCCGTACGAGGTGCTCGCGGTCGAGCTCTCCAGCTACCAGCTGCACTGGGCGCCCAGCCTGCGCCCGCACTCGGCCGTGGTGCTCAACCTGGCCCCCGACCACCTGGACTGGCACGGCTCGATGGAGGCCTACGCGGCCGACAAGGGCCGGATCTACCAGGGCAACCGGGTGGCCTGCGTCTACAACCTGGCCGACCCGGCCACCCGCGCGCTGGTCGAGGAGGCCGACGTCGAGGAGGGCTGCCGGGCCGTCGGCTTCGGCCTCGGCTCGCCCGGCCCGTCCGACTTCGGCGTGGTGGACGGCCTGCTGGTGGACCGCGCCTTCGTGCCCGACCGGCACAAGAACGCGGCCGAGATCGGCGCCGTCTCCGACGTGCACCCGCCCGCGCCGCACAACGTCACCAACGCCCTGGCGGCGGCGGCGCTGGCGCGGGCCTACGGGGTGGACACCTCCGCCGTCCGGGACGGCCTGCGGGCCTTCCGCCCCGACGCGCACCGGATCGCCGAGGTCGCGGTGGTCGGCGGGGTCACCTACGTGGACGACTCCAAGGCCACCAACACCCATGCGGCGGCGGCCTCGTTGGCCGCCTACGAGCCGGTGGTCTGGATCGCCGGCGGGCTGGCCAAGGGGGCGACCTTCGACGAGCTGGTGGGGGGCGCCGCGGGCCGGCTGCGGGCCGCGGTGCTGATCGGCGAGGACCGGGCGCTGATCGCGGAGGCCCTGGCCCGACACGCCCCGGATGTCCCGGTGATCGAGGCGGCGGCCGGTCAGACTGGCGCCGTGGCGATGACCGAGGTGGTCCGCGTTGCCGCAGGACTGGCCCGGGAGGGCGACACCGTCCTGCTGGCCCCGGCCTGTGCCTCGATGGACATGTTCACCAACTACGGCGAGCGCGGCGACCTCTTCGCCGAGGCGGTCCGGGCGCTGTAACGAGTCGAGTACCAAGACGGGGGAGCGGTGTGATGGCGGGTCAGGCCCCGGAGCGAGGCCCGTGGCAGGCGCCGGTCATCTCGGCCAGCAGTGCCACCTTCAAGGCGGCCGACCCGGTCACCCGGCTGCGGCAGTTCCGCGGCCGGGTGGCCTACCTGCTCTCCCGTCCGCTCACCCCGTACCTGCTGATCGTCGGTTCGGCCCTGCTGCTGCTGGTGCTCGGGCTCAGCATGGTCTTCTCCTCCTCGCAGATCCTGGCCGTCCGCTGGGGCCTGCCGGCCACCTTCTTCGTGGGCAAGCAGTTCATCGCGGTGCTGATGGGCCTGGTCGGCCTGGTGCTGTTCGCCCTGATGCCGGTCAAGCTGCTGCGGATGCTGGTCTACCCGGTGGTGCTCGGGGTGACGGCCGCCCTGGTGCTGGTCGCGATCCCCGGCATCGGCAAGGAGGTCGGCGGCAACCGCAACTGGCTGGACCTCGGCCTGCTCCAGCTCCAGCCCTCCGAGTTCGCCAAGCTCGCGCTCGCCCTGTGGGCGGCCGACCTGCTGGCCCGCAAGCAGAAGACCCACATGCTCGACCAGTGGAAGCACCTGCTGGTCCCGCTGGTGCCCGGCACCCTGCTGCTGATGCTGCTGATCATGCTCGGCGGCGACATGGGCACCACGATGATCCTGATCGCCATGCTGTTCGGCCTGCTCTGGACGGTCGGCGCCCCGCTGCGGCTGTTCGCCGCGGTGCTCGGCATCGCCGTGGTGGCCTGCACCGCCCTGGTCATCACCGTGCCGCACCGGATGGACCGGCTGGCCTGCATCGGCGTCACCAAGCCGGACCCGAACGTCAACTGCTTCCAGGCCCTGCACGGCCTCTACGCCTTCGCGGCCGGCGGCCCGTTCGGCTCCGGCATCGGCGCCGGGGTCGAGAAGTGGGGCCAACTCCCGGAGGCCCACACCGACTTCATCTTCGCCGCGACCGGCGAGGAGCTCGGACTGGTGGGGACGCTGTCGGTCCTCGGGCTCTTCGCGGCACTAGGCTACGCGGGTATCCGAGTGGCCAGCGGCACGAAGGACCCCTTCGTCAGGTACGCCGCGGGAGCCGTCACCACCTGGATCATGGCCCAGGCCATGGTCAACCTGGGGTCGGCGCTGGGACTGCTGCCCATCGCGGGCGTGCCCCTCCCGCTGTTCTCCTACGGCGGGTCTGCGATGCTGTCGGCCCTGTGCGCCGTCGGGGTGCTGCTCTGCTTCGCGCGCAGCTCGCCGGAGGCCAGGGCGGCGCTGGCCGCGCGGAGCAAGAACAGCCGGTTCAGGTCGGTCCTGAACCGGGTGCTGCCAGGACGAACCACGGGGCGCGGGGCCGCGAGGCCGAAGCGCAGGGAGCGGTGAATTTCGGTGCATGTCGTACTCGCAGGCGGCGGGACCGCCGGTCACATCGAGCCGGCCATGGCCCTCGCGGACGCCCTCCGCCGGCACGACCCGTCCATCGGGATCACCGCCCTGGGCACCGAACGCGGCCTGGAGACCCGGCTGGTGCCGGAACGCGGCTACCAGCTGGAGCTGATCCCGGCCGTGCCGCTGCCGCGCAAGCCCACCCCCGAGCTGATCACCGTCCCGGGCCGGCTGCGCTCCACCGTCCGGGCCGCCCAGGCGATCATCGAGCGGGTGAAGGCCGACGCGGTGGTCGGCTTCGGCGGCTACGTGGCGATGCCCGCCTACCTCGCCGCCAAGCGCGCCGGGGTCCCGATCGTGGTGCACGAGGCCAACGCCCGGCCGGGTCTGGCCAACAAGATCGGCGCCCGGTACTCCGACTTCGTCGCGGTCTCCACCCCGGACTCCAAGCTGCGCGACTCCCGGTACATCGGCATCCCGCTGCGCCGCACCATCGCCACCCTGGACCGCAACGCCGTCCGCCCGGAGGCCCGGGCGTACTTCGGCCTCGACCAGCGGCTGCCCACCCTGCTGGTCTCCGGCGGTTCGCAGGGCGCCCGCCGGCTGAACCAGACCATCGAGACCATCGCCCCCCGGCTCCAGCAGTACGGGGTCCAGGTGCTGCACGCGGTCGGACCGAAGAACGAGCTGCCGGTGATCGACGACATCCCCGGGATGCCGCCGTACCGGGCCGTCCCCTACGTGGACCGGATGGACCTCGCCTACGCCGCCGCCGACCTGATGCTCTGCCGGGCCGGCGCGATGACCGTGGCCGAGCTGGCCGCCGTCGGCCTGCCCGCCGCCTTCGTGCCGCTGCCGATCGGCAACGGCGAGCAGCGGCTGAACGCCCAGCCGATGGTCAAGGCGGGCGGCGGCCTGCTGGTGGACGACGCCGAGCTGACCCCGGAGTGGGTGCTGCAGAACGTCCTCCCGGTGCTGACCGCCCCTCAGAAGCTCTGGGAGATGAGCCGGGCCGCCGCCGAGTTCGGCCGCCGGGACGCCGACGACCTGCTGGTCGGGATGGTGTACGAGGCGATCGAGGCCTCCCGGCGGGGCCGCCGTGGCTGAGACGCCGGTCCTCGACCCCGTCGAGGAGGACGAGGAGGCCGACGGCGAGTACCCGCCCCGGCTCCGGCTCTCCCGGCGGGGGATCGTGGTGCTGAGCGCGTTCGGGGCACTGGTCCTGGGCGTGCTCGGCTGGCTGGTGTTCTTCTCCTCGGTGCTGGACGTCCGGGTGGTCGCCGTCCAGGGCCTGGTGGGCGACAAGCTGACGGCCCACCAGGTGCGCGAGGCGCTCGGCGACGGCGAGCAGGGGCCGCTGGCCAGGATCGACCTGGACGAGGCCGAACGCCGGGTGGAGGCGCTGCCCCGGGTGGCCAAGGCCGAGGTCTGGCGCGGCTGGCCGCACACCCTGCGGATCAAGGTGACCGAGCGCCGGGCGGTGGCCGCCGTCAGGACCCCGGAGGGCAGGTACGGCCAGGTCGACGCGGCCGGCTTCACCTTCGCCACCGAGGACGCCGCCCCCGAGGGGGTGCCGGTGGTGGAGCTGGCGCTCAGTCAGCAGGCGAACGACGCCGCGGCGGTGTTCCCCCGGGAGGAGCTGCTGCGCTCGGCGATCACCGTCGCGGCGGGCCTGCCGGAGGCGGTCCGCAAGCAGGCCGGCAGCGTGAAGGTGCAGTCCTTCGACGACATCCAACTCCAGCTGGCCGACGGTGCCGTGGTGCGCTGGGGGAGCGCGGAGCGGACCGCGCGCAAGGCGCAGGTGCTCACCGCGCTGCTGGTCAGGAAGGCCCGGATCTACGACGTGAGTGCCCCGGAAGCGCCCGGTATCGGGGGTTGACGGCCCGTCGGGCCCGGAAGATCCGGTAAGTTCTCCTCCCGGAGGAGGTGTTGACGGAGCAGCAGCTCCGGCCCGACTCTTGGTGGTCACCCCGGTTTCACCCGGCAATGGATGATCACATAGGCTCAAAAGAAAAACGGGAAGCTCGGCGTGTTCGTTGAACACGGCCCGCTCGCCGCCATAGTGTCCTGTGTCACCAGGCTGTGTCCCACGGTGATGTGACGCAGGCACAGCTGCAACCCTAAAGGTCAAGTTTAGGGTTCGGGTCGGTGGTCGGAATTTCGGACATACAGTCAGGAATCACTCGGGCTCCCCACCCATCGACATCCGTCGGACCGCGCCAACCGGTGCGGGCGACCCGGAATCTCGAGGCGAGAGGCCTTCGACGTGGCAGCACCGCAGAACTACCTCGCAGTCATCAAGGTCGTCGGTATCGGCGGCGGTGGTGTCAACGCCATCAACCGGATGATCGAGGTCGGTCTCAAGGGCGTCGAGTTCATCGCGATCAACACCGATGCGCAGGCCCTCCTGATGAGCGACGCCGACGTCAAGCTCGACGTGGGCCGTGAACTCACCCGGGGCCTCGGCGCCGGGGCCAACCCCGAGGTCGGCCGCAAGGCCGCCGAGGACCACCGCGAGGAGATCGAGGAGGTCCTCAAGGGGGCCGACATGGTCTTCGTGACGGCCGGCGAGGGCGGCGGCACCGGCACCGGTGGCGCCCCCGTGGTGGCGAACATCGCCCGCTCGCTCGGCGCGCTCACCATCGGCGTGGTCACCCGCCCCTTCACCTTCGAGGGCCGCCGCCGGGCCAACCAGGCCGAGGACGGCATCGCGCAGCTGCGCGAAGAGGTCGACACCCTGATCGTCATCCCCAACGACCGGCTGCTCTCCATCTCGGACCGCCAGGTCTCGGTGCTCGACGCGTTCCGCTCGGCCGACCAGGTGCTCCTCTCGGGCGTCCAGGGCATCACCGATCTGATCACCACCCCGGGCCTGATCAACCTCGACTTCGCCGACGTCAAGTCGGTCATGTCCGACGCCGGTTCGGCCCTGATGGGCATCGGCTCGGCCCGCGGCGAGGACCGTGCCAAGGCCGCCGCGGTGATGGCCATCTCCTCCCCGCTGCTGGAGGCGTCCATCGACGGCGCCCGCGGCGTGCTGCTCTCCATCTCCGGCGGCTCCGACCTCGGCCTGTTCGAGATCAACGAGTCGGCCCAGCTGGTCAGCGAGGCCGCCCACCCCGAGGCCAACATCATCTTCGGTGCGGTCATCGACGACGCCCTCGGCGACGAGGTCCGGGTCACCGTGATCGCGGCCGGCTTCGACGGCGGCCAGCCGCCGGCCATCGTCCGCGACCCGGTGGTGAAGTCCACCCCGGCCTCCACCACGCCGGAGCGCCCCACCACCCGGCCGGCCACCTACGGCGGCGGCCTCGGATCGGTGACGGAGCGTCCGAAGGAGGCCCCGGCCGAGACGGCGACCACCACCGCCCCGCCGGTGCCGCCGCAGGTCCAGCCGGCCCGCCAGCCCTTCGTGGAGAGCCCCGCCGAGGAGCTCGACGTGCCGGACTTCCTCAAGTAACAGACCACGCGCCGATGCCCACCGCGTCCCCGTCCCAGGGCGGGAACACGGTGGGCATCGTGCGGTCCGGGGTGCGATCATCTGATCGCTCCTCCCGGCGAACCCCACCGAGGCGACCATGACTGATCTGTACGGACCCTTCCCGGGCGGCCCGGACTTCCTGGCCGCGCTGACCGACCGTCAGCGCGCCCGGTACGAGGAGCTCGGCACCAACCTGGAGGTCGTGGAGCGCCGGATCGCCGACGCCTGCGCCGCCGCCGGGCGGGCCCGCGAGGAGGTGCGGCTGGTGGTGGTCACCAAGACCTACCCCGCCGAGGACACCGCCCTGTTGGCCGCGCTCGGCGTCACCGACGTCGCCGAGAACCGTGACCAGGACGCCGCCCCCAAGGCCGAGACCTGCCGTGAACTGCCGCTGGACTGGCACTTCGTGGGCCAGCTGCAGACCAACAAGGTGCGCTCGGTGGTCCGCTACGCCAACCACGTGCACTCCGTCGACCGCCCGCGGCTGGTCGAGTCGCTGGCCGCCGCGGTGCGCAACGCCGAACGCCCGCCGCTCGGTTGCCTGGTCCAGGTCGCCCTGGACAAGGAGAGCGGCGAGGGCGAGGGCCGCGCCGGGGTGGCCCCCGAGGAGGTGCTCGCGCTGGCCGGTGCCATCGCCGACACGCCCGGGCTGCGCCTGGACGGTGTGATGACCGTCGCTCCGCTGGCCGGGCCGCTGGCGGGCGACCCGGCCAAGGCCTTCGAGCGGCTGGCGGAAATCGCAAGCGCCGTACGCGGGAGCCACCCGGCTGCCACGATGGTCTCGGCAGGGATGAGCGGGGACTTGGAGCAGGCGGTGGCCGCCGGGGCGACGCACGTGCGTGTCGGGACGGCGGTGCTCGGAGTGCGCCCGACGCTCCGGTAACGTCAGCGGGTAAGTAGATCAGACTGCAGGACAAAACAGGACAGAACCCAGCAGCTGCCTACAGCGCTGGCAACCGTGGATCGACGGAAGTCCGCCCCCGCCCAAGCCCCCTGACGGGGTGTCGGGCGCGCGCGGGGACCGCAGGCGAAGGCCGGATCGATCCACCACCGAGCGGAGGAGACGGGAGCATGGCCGGCGCGATGCGCAAGATGGCGGTCTACCTCGGCCTCGTGGAGGACGAGACGTACGACGGCCAGGGGTACGACCCCGACGACGACTACGACGCGGACCCCGAGCCGATCCGGACCGGACGGACCGAGGGCCTGGACCGGCCCGCCCCCGCGGCGCCCGCCCCGGCGCCGGTCGCGCACATCGCGCCCCAGCCCGTCCCGGCCGCGGTGCCGATCCGGCAGGAGCCGCCGCGGATGGCGCCAGTGTCGTCCATCACACCCGAACGCCGCCACAACCTGGAGAAGAGCAGCCCGGTGATCATGCCCAAGGTCGTCAACGAACGCGAGCCCTACCGCATCACCACGCTGCACCCCAGGACCTACAACGAGGCCCGTACCATCGGGGAACAGTTCCGCGGCGGTACCCCCGTGATCATGAATCTGACCGAGATGGACGACACGGACGCCAAGCGGCTCGTAGACTTCGCCGCTGGACTCGTCTTCGGTCTGCACGGCAGTATCGAGCGAGTGACACAGAAGGTGTTCCTGCTGTCTCCTGCTAACGTCGACGTAACGGCGGAGGACAAGGCTCGGATCGCCGAGGGTGGGTTCTTCAACCAGAGCTGACCCGGCCACGACTTCATGTGTGGATCTGATGGCAGTGGAACGCGGCTGACGGACCGTCCGTTAAGAGCGGGACAGAAGGACCAGGGAGAGGGAGACTCGATGGGGATCGTGCGGGCAGTGCTCTACTACGCACTGAGCGCCTTCCTGCTCGTCCTCCTCTTCCGTCTGGTGATGGACTGGGTCTTCCAGTTCGCCCGCTCGTGGCGTCCCGGGAAGACCATGGTCGTCGTCCTGGAGGCCACGTACACTGTCACCGATCCGCCGCTCAAGCTTCTTCGGCGTTTCATCCCGCCGTTGCGTTTCGGGGGCGTGGCGCTCGACCTGTCCTTCTTCGTACTGATGATCATTGTGTTTGTCCTGAGATCGCTCGTGCTGACTCTGCCGTCTTGAGCGCTGCCACAGGATGCCGCTGATGCCGACGATCACGTTGAGGTGAAGAGATGCCGTTGACCCCCGAGGACGTTCGGAACAAGCAGTTCACGACCGTCCGCCTGCGTGAAGGCTATGACGAGGACGAGGTCGATGCCTTCCTCGACGAGGTCGAAGCCGAACTGACCCGCCTGCTCCGCGAGAACGAGGACCTGCGCGCCAAGCTGGCCGCCGCGACCCGTGCCGCCGCGCAGAACCAGGCGAACATGCGCAAGGAGCAGCAGCCGCAGGACGGACGCCAGCAGGGCGCCCCCGTCCCGGCCGCCATATCCGGCCCGCCGGTGCCGGGCCAGCCGCAGATGCAGCAGCCCCCGCAGCAGCAGGGCCACCAGCCGCTCGGCCTGCCCTCGGGCGCCCCGCAGCTGCCGGCCGGCCAGGGCGGTCCGATGGGCCAGCCGCAGCAGATGCAGCCCATGCAGCAGATGGGTCAGCCGCAGCAGATGGGCCAGACCATGGGCGGCCAGCAGCAGCTGGTCCAGCCGATGGGCGGCCAGATGCTCCAGCCGATGGGTCAGCCGCAGATGGGCCAGACCATGGGCGGGCAGCAGCTCCAGCCCATGGGCGGTCCGATGCAGCAGCAGCTCGGCGGCCCGCTCGGCGGTCCGATGCAGCCCCAGCCGCAGCAGCAGCCCGGTGGCGACAGCGCCGCCCGCGTGCTCGCCCTCGCCCAGCAGACCGCCGACCAGGCGATCTCCGAGGCGCGCTCCGAGGCCAACAAGATCGTCGGCGAGGCCCGCAGCCGCGCCGAGGGCCTGGAGCGGGACGCCCGCGCCAAGGCCGACGCCCTGGAGCGGGACGCGCAGGAGAAGCACCGCGTCGCGATGGGCTCCCTGGAGTCCGCCCGCGCCACCCTGGAGCGCAAGGTCGAGGACCTGCGCGCCTTCGAGCGCGAGTACCGCACCCGCCTGAAGTCCTACCTGGAGACCCAGCTGCGCCAGCTGGAGTCGCAGGCGGACGACTCGCTGGCCCCGCCGCGGATCCCGGCCACCGCCTCGCTTCCGCCGGCCGGCTCCTCCGCGATGAGCAGCCAGCCGTCCTTCGGCGGTCAGAACTCCTTCGGCGGCGGCGCCCAGCCGTCCTTCGGCGGTCAGAACTCCTTCGGCGGCAACGGCCAGCCCTCCTTCGGCGGTCAGCCGACCGGTGCCCCCACCGGCGCCGCGCAGATGGCTCCCGCCGGGATGACCCAGCCGATGGCCGCGGTCCGCCCGCAGCCGCCGCAGCCGATGCAGCAGGCTCCGGCCCCGATGCGCGGCTTCCTCATCGACGAGGACGGCGACAACTAAACAGCACCACCCACGAGGGCGCCCCCGTAGTGACGAACCGTCACCACGGGGGCGCCCTCGCGTTCTCCGGGGCGCGAGGACGTACCTGGTGATGCCGGGGGCGCGAGGAACTGCGCGAAGGGGAACGGCAGCACCTGCACCTGGCCGGCAGTGGGTCGGTTGCACGTGAGGGGCCTTCCGCCTCGCGCAGTTCCTCGCGCCCCTGGCATCACCACGTACGTGCTCGCGCCCCCGGGATCACCGCCCCGTGCCCCCGGCATCAGCCCCTCGCGCGAACGCCGAAGGGGCGCTCGGAGCTGGTGTGCTCCGGGCGCCCCTTCGGGGTGGGTCAGGCCTTGTGGAGGCCGTCTTCGTGCTTCAGCGGGGGGCCGGGATCCGGACGGAGGGTCACGGTCAGCGCCGCGTGGACGCCCGAGACCCAGCCGGTGACCACGTCCAGAGCGGGGTCACCTGTTCGAAAGGGTCCGGGGACTCCGACGGTCCAGCTGTCGGTGGCCGGGCCGGCCTCCAGGAGCGGCCAGTCGTCGGGACGGAAGGGCAGTCCGGTGCCGGGTGAGAGCGTCTTGTACGCCGCCTCCCGGGCGCAGAGCCGCTGAGCCGACGTATCCGCCGCGGCCGCCTCCTCGATGTCCACCCCGCAACGGCGGGCGAAGGCGGAGTCGGCGACGAGCGCGACGGCCCAGGCCTTCGTGTGGGAGATGCTGCCGACCGACCCCGACGGCCAGACCGGCACCCCGCGGGCCGATCTGGCCACGGTCCGCCGCGGCCCGCCCAGCCGGGCGAGCCCCTCGGCGGCCGCTGCCCGGCCGGCCGTGAACTCCCGGCGTCGGCGCTCGGAGACGCGGAATCCCCGCTCGAGTTCCGGGACCCGCGCCGGTACGTCGAGGTCGGCGATCCGCCGTACTCCGATCGCGAAGCCGCTCGCCAGCCCGGCCCGGTGCGCCAACGAGACCAGCAGCCGGCCGAGCTCGTCCCCGCTCACGCCACCGGAGCGAGCAATCGCCGCGCGATGAGCTCGGCCAGGGCGGTGGCGTTCTCCTCGACGTAGAAGTGACCGCCGGGGAAGAGGTGGATCTGCGAGGACTGCGTGGTGTTGAGACGCCACAGGTCGAGCTGGTCGGCCGTGAAGATGTCGTCGGCGCCGTAGCAGACCACGATGTCCGCCTCGGTGACGGTCTGCCGGTCCTTGGCCAGGAAGGACTCGGAGATCGAGAAGTCCGCACGGAGCAGATCGGCGGTCCGGCGCCGGAGCTGCGGGTGGTCGAGGATCGTCCGGGGGACTCCGCCGCCGGACTCCGCCGCGATGCGGAAGATCTCCTCGTCACTGGTCGTCAGGGGCGAGCCGTCGAAGGGCAGGACCGCCCCCCGCGGGCCGGAGTTCGCGGAGGCGAACAGGGTGACGCACCGGTTCGCGGCGCCGGTCTCCTCCAACCGGGCCGCCAGTGACAGGCCGACGTAGGCCCCCAGGCTGTGCCCGAAGACGGCGAACGGGGCGTCGAGCTCGGCGACACCGTCCAGCAACGCGTCGACGGCTTCGTTCATCGTGGTGGCGGGCGCCTCCCGCCACCGACGGCCTCGCCCCGGCAGATCCACCGCGACGGGCCGGATCTCCGGCGGCAGGGCCTTGGCCAGCACGTCGAAGTAGCTTGCGGATCCGCCCGCGTGATGGAGCATCAGGAGGGGGAGGGGGTGCGTGGACATCGATCTCCAGTCGGCCGGGCCGGGCCGTGGAAGGCCCGGCGAGCGAGCGAGCCGGCGGAGGCGGCCCGGGGGCCGCCTCCGCCGCAGGGATCCGGGGTCAGGCCTGCTGGCGCGGTACGAACTGGAAGCCGCGCTGGCTCTCCTTCGCCACCCGGTTGTGGCCGTAGGTGTCCTCACCGGAGACCAGGACCGTGCCGTACTTGTCGAGCACGATGCCGCCGCCGTACTCGCTCACCTCTTCGGTGCCCGGGTAGACCTGGACCTGGGTGGGTACGAAGCGGGCCGCGTAGCCCATGCGGTAGTCCTTCTTGGTGCCGGTGTGCGGCAGCGAGGCGTGCATGAGCGTGGACCAGAAGATCACGCACTCGCCCGGCTTCATCACCAGGGGGAACGCCTGGGACTCGTCCGGGCTCCAGTCGGGGTCCTTCTGCAGCTGCCGGTAGTCGTAGCCGAAGAAGCCGCGCTTGATGCCGTCCTTCTCGCGGGCGTTGAACGCCTCGGCCTCGTACTCCATGCCCTTCGACTCGTCGTAGTTCATGAACTTGTGCGTGCCGGGCATCAGCTGCAGGCAGCCGTTCTCCTTGGTGGAGTGCGTGAAGGCGGTCCACACGGTGATGGTCCCGCCGAAGGCCGGCAGGCCGTTCTCGGAGGGCCAGAGGATCTGAGGGCTGCCGCTGGCGTGCGCGAAGGTCGCGGCCTGGTGCCAGTCGGTGCCCTCGTCGCCCTGGTACTTGGGGAAGAACTCGCTGCGCCAGCACAGGAGGTTCGGGCCGAGGATCGAGGCGACCCGGTCGACGATCTCGCCCTTGAGGATGTGCTCGGACAGCAGGTCGATGTCCAGGTGCCGGTCGTAGTTGGAGATGCTGCTCGCCTTGCCCTCACCCACCGGGTAGATGGCGTGGGAGCGGTCGCGCAGCTCGCGCTGGATGGTCTTCCAGCGCTCCTCCATCTCCTCGACCTCGTAGATCTTGATGGGGCCGAGGAAGCCGTCCCGCTCGAACTGCTCCAGCTCGGCCGCGGTCAGGGTGAACGTCGTCTGCTCGGAAGTCGTCATCAGTGTCATCCGCTCTGTACGGGGGTGTTGGTGGGGTGGAGGACGCTGGCGGCGACCTTGCCGAGGCTGTCCTCGAAGAGCACCTCGATGTCCAGCTCGACGCCGAAGCGCTCGTTGATCCGGTTGCCCAGTTCGAGTGCGAGGGCCGAGTGGCCGCCCAGGTCGAGGAAGTTGTCCTCGGTGGTGACCGGCTCCTCGAGGAGCTCCTCGGCCCATGCCAGGATCAGCGCCTGAGCCTCAGCCAGTTGCTCTCCGCCGTGTGTCAGTTCAGTCATGCGTTGACAGCCGTTTCGTTCCATGACCGGGCGACAGCGGCCCGGTCGACTTTCCCGTTGACCGTGCTCGGCAGTTCCGGCAGCCGCAGGTAGCGGGCCGGCTGCATGTAGGCGGGCAGTTGGTCCCTGACGTGTCGGCGCAGGTCCGCGGCGTCAGGGGCTCCGTCCTCGTCGCGGGCGACGAAGGCGCAGACCAGCCGGTCGTCGCCGGCCTTGAACTCCCGTACCTGGACCACCGCGTCGAGCACCCCCGGATGGGTGCGGACCACGGCCTCGATGTCGCTGAGTTCGATGCGGTAGCCGCGGAGCTTCACCTGGAGGTCGGCGCGGCCGATGTACGCCAGCGCACCGTCGGGCAGCCGGGTCACCAGGTCGCCGGAGCGGTAGTAGCGGACCGCCTCACCGGTGTCCTGCTCCGTGACCAGCGGGTACTTGTCCGCGGTCAGGTCGGGACGCTTGAGGTACCCGTCGGTGACCTGCGGGCCGGCCAGCCACAGCTCGCCGGCCTCTCCGTCCTCGACGTCCCGGCCGTTCTCGTCGACCACCCGGAGCCGGAAGCCCGGCAGGGCGGTACCGATGACGGAGCGGTTCGAGGCCAGGTCGTCCGTCCCGACCTCGTGGAAGGTGGTGAAGACCGTGGTCTCGGTGATCCCGTAGCCGTTGACCAGGCGGGGTTGCTCCAGACCGTACCGCTTCGCCCACGGGTGGAGCGTCGCGGGCACCAGCTTCTCGCCGCCGAAGACGACGTAGCGCAGGCCCGCCAGGTCGTGGTCCGAGCGCAGTGCCGCGGCGGCGAGCGCGGTGAAGGCCGTGGGCGTCTGGCTGAGCACCGTGACGCCCGCGTCCACGATGACCTGGAGGTACTTCTCGGGCGAGCGTGCGGCCCAGTGCGGCAGCACCACCAGCTCCGCGCCCGTGGTGAGCGCGCCCCAGATCTCCCAGACCGAGAAGTCGAAGGCGAGGGAGTGGAAGAGGAGCCAGCGGTCCCGCTCGTCGAACTCGAAGGCCGCCCTGGCAGCGGTGAACAGCGCTCCCGCGTGGCGGTGTTGGACCGGGACGCCCTTGGGGGTACCGGTGGTGCCCGACGTGTAGATCACGTACGCCTCGGCGGAGGCGTCGTCGACGACCGTCAACGGCTCGCCGGCCGGGCCCTCGGCCAGTGCGGCGATCTCCGACTCGGCGATCACCGCGACGCTCGCGGTGTCGTGCCCCTCGCCCGGGTCGCCGATCAGCACGGTCGACTCGCTGTCGGTGAGGATGAAGCTCCTTCTGGCCGACGGGTGCCGGACGTCCAGCGGAACGTAGGCCGCCCCCGCCTTCAGGACGCCGATCATGGCGGCGATCGCCTCGGCACCGGGAAGCATCCGCAGGGCGACCCGGTCGCCCTGCCGTACACCACGGCCCTTGAGCAGCTGTCCGATGCGGTCCGACCAGGCGTCGAGCTCGCGGTACGTGTAGCGCCTGCCCTCGGCGGACAGTGCCGTGCGCCCCGCATGGGTGGAGGCCATTTCCCGGAACATCGCCAAAAGGCCGATTTCAGCCTCGATGGAAACAGATCGATCCATTTGAACCCCCCATTTCTGTTCTGTTGTACCTCAATTCACGTCTCGCATTACGAGACGCAATCCCCGGTGGCTGGTGGGCCGCTATCGACGCTGACACGCCACGGTCAAGATCGTCAAGATCATGTGACATCCGTCACACCTGATGGACTAGTGAGCAATTTTCGGGGTTGACTCGCTCGCAGCTTGCGTCCCACTGCTCACTCCGAGTAGGCGGCGGACGCCGGGGGCGGCGTGATCCTGACGGGACGTCAGTGTGATCCGAGTCGCAGCCCCTGAGCCCAACTCAGCTTCCAAGGGGGAGACTTGGCGAAAATCCGACTACTCGAATCCGGACAAGCAGGACCTCGGCGGCGGACTCGGACCGCGATCGCGCTCACGATCCTGGCGCCGGCGCTCGTGGTGATCGCCGTATCACTCCAGGTGGCGGGGCCTGTTGTCGAGAAAAGCCCAACCGGAGCGGAATCATCCATTCTGGATACGGCCGGACACTTCTTCCTGGGCGTTTCCGCCGTCCTGGCCGTGTCTCACATCATGGGACGTGTTGCCATTCTCTTGCGCCAGCCGCGAGTGACTGGTGAGATCGTAGGCGGACTTCTTCTCGGCCCCTCCTTCCTGGGGTCGGTGGCACCAGGGGTCGCTCACTTCCTCTTTCCTCCGGGCGTCGTCCCGATGTTCAACGGTCTGGCGCAGCTGGGCCTCGTGCTGTTCATGTTCGGAGTGGGGCAGGAGCTCGGCGCCATGCGGCTGCGTGGTGCGGCTCCGCAAGCCCTGCTGATCAGCCAGGCCTCCCTGCTGGTGCCGTTCGCGGCGGGAGTCCTGATCGCCCTGCCCCTGATGGGCCAGTACATGGGGACCGAAGTCCGGCCCGTGGCCTTCGTGTTGTTCATCGGCTGCGCGCTGAGCATCACCGCGTTCCCCGTGCTCGCGCGCATCCTCAGCGACCTCGGCCTCACCCGGACCAGGCCCGGGCAGCTCAGCCTGTTCGCCGCGGCGGTCGGCGACGGCGGCAGCTGGCTGATCCTGTCCGTCATCCTCTCGCTCGCGCACGGCTCGGACCCGACTGCCCTGCTGGGAAGGGCAGTTGCCGTGCTCGTGCTGGTCGCGCTGTTCGTCGGGCCGCTGCGCCGGCTCGCGACGAAGGTGCCCGACCGGACGGACTGGGCCAAGCGGGCGCCGAGCGCCGCGGTCCTGCTGGTGATCGCCGTGGGCGCGGTCTCCACCCTCACGGCGATGCTGGGCATTCACCAGCTCATCGGCGCCCTGCTGGTGGGCCTGGTCTGGCCGCAGGGGAACCGGATCGCGGTCGCGGCCGCCGCCCCACTGGCGTCGACGGCCAAGACCGTCCTCCTGCCGTTCTTCTTCCTGGGCTTCGGTCTGAACGTCGACCTGCGCTCGCTCCACCTCGACGGCGGGGCCGGCCTGGTCCTGCTGGCGCTCCTGGCCGTCGCGATCGTGGGAAAGCTGGTCGGTCCCGGCCTGTGCGCCCGGCTGACCGGACTGCCCTGGCGGGATTCGGCCGTCCTCGGAGTGCTGCTCAACGCCCGCGGACTGACCGAACTGGTGGTGATCCAGATCGGCTACCAGGCCCACATCATCAGCCAGCAGATGCTCGGCCTGCTGACCATCGTGGCGCTGGTCACCACCGTGATGACCGCGCCGCTCCTGCGGGCCGCGGGAGCGGGGCCCGCACCGGAGGAGCCGGTCCCGTCGGCGGAGCCGGTCGAGTCCGTGCTCGCCGGGGCCGGCGCGGTCAGCGGGTCGCCCGCTGGTAGATCGCCGGAGTGATGCCGTAGGTGCGCCTGAACCACCGGCCGAGATGGGCCTGGTCCGCGAAGCCCACGGACGCTGCGGCCTGAGCGGGCGTCAGGCCGCCGACCAGCAGCTGCCGCGCCCGGCGCAGCCGCAGCAGACGCTGGTACTCGCTGGGAGCCAGGCCGAACTCCGCCCGGAACGCCCGGTACAGGGCGAAGCGGCTGCAGCCGGCGTCGGCCGCCAGGTCGTCCGCGGACAGCTGGTCGAGGAAGCACTCGTCCAGCCGTTCGCGGGCCCGCCGGGCCGCTCGACGCTGTGCGGTGCCGTCCAGGCCCCGGGTGCGCGGCGCCTTCGTCGACCCGCGTTCGGCCAGGGCCAGGACGGTCGCCGTGAGCAGCTCGTCCCGTTCGACGGGGCCCGCCCCGTCGACGAGCGCACCGTGCAGGCGGGCCAGCAGCGTGGTGAGCACCGGGTCGGTCAGCACCGGGCGGACGAACAGCGGCATCGCTCCCGTCGTGCGGGCGGCGGCGTCGGCGAGGACGTCGCGGACGACCGCCGGGCCGATGTGCACGATCCGGTACTGGTAGCCCAACTCGGCTGCGGCCTGGCCGTCGTGGACCTCGTCCGGGTTGAACGCCATCACCATGCCGGCGCCGCTGGTGTGGTTGGCCCCACGGCAGTGGAAGCTCTGGGCGCCGAGGTCGGTGATGCCGAAGGAGTACGTGTCATGGCTGTGCGGCGCGTACACGTGGTTGCGGAAGTGCGCGTGCATGGCTTCCAGGGAGCGGGCGCCGTCCCGCCAGTACCGTACCCAGCTGCTTGCCGTTGACATGAACCCATTGTGGCCGCGCACCAGCGTTCAAGACACGGCCGGTGAACTCGAAGAAGGTTGGATCATGGGAACATCACGTCGGATGAGCAATCCGTACATCCTCCTCCTCACGACCATGGTGCTCTGGGGCAGCTCCTTCTCCAGCTCCAAGATGGTCGTGCAGAACGTGCCGCACTCGGTGGGTGCGCTCCTGCGCTTCGGCGGCGGCGCGGTGGCGCTGCTCCTGGCGGTGGCGATGTTCGGCAACCGCCAGGTCCGGGTGCCGGCCCGCAGCGGGTGGCTCGCGGCAGCCGCCGGCGTGCTGGGCGTCTTCGCCTACAACGGGTTCTTCTTCTGGGGCCTGTCGCTCGCCCCGTCCCTCGACGCCGGCATTCTCATTCCGGTGATGAGCCCGCTGCTGACCAACACCTTCCTGCTCGTCACCGGCAAGGAGAAGGCGAGTTGGGCCCGGGTGACCGGGTTGAGCCTGGGGCTCGCGGGCGCGGCGGTGTTCTTCGTCGGGGCCGGTGGGCACGGATCGGGCGGTTCGTCCCGGCTGCTCGGTGACGCGCTCTTCGTGCTGAGCGCCGTCTGCTGGGCGGCCTACACGCTGATCGGCCCCCGGGTCCTGGCGGGTGTCGACCCGCTGCGGGCCACCACCTACGCGACCTGCGCCGGTGCGGTGCTGCTGGGTGTCCTCGCGGCGCCCGACCTCGGCGAGGTGGTCTGGTCGGACCTGCCCGCCGGCGTCTGGTGGAACTCCGCCTACCTGGCCATCGGCGCGGCCGCCGTCGCCAACCTCCTCTACTACCGGGGCGTCGGCTCGGTGGGGCCCGCGCGGGCCTCGCTGATGATGTTCAACGTGCCGATCGTCAACACCCTGTGCGCGACCCTGCTGCTCGGGGAGTCGTTCGGCTGGATCCAGGGCACGGGTGCGCTGGTGCTGGTGCTCGGGGCGGTCCTGGCGGTGACGCAGGGCAAGCTGCCCCGCCGCGCGCCCGCCGTGCCGGCCGTGCCGGCCGCGCCCGCCGAGGCCGTGCCGGCGCCGAGCCCGGTCGAGGCCAGGGCGAGCGAGGTCGGCCGGTCGGCGAGCTCCTGACGGAGGGTCCGGAGCGGAGCACACCGACCGCGGCCGGGGGGGGGGGGGGCGGGGGGGCGGGGGGGAAGGGGCACGCCGGTACGCCGCGGTGAACGCCGGGCGGGAGGGTT